>JAISDD010000212.1 GCA_031265005.1 Syntrophomonadaceae bacterium
TGCTTCAGCGCGAACCCATGGGGAAAGGCGCGTATACATATGCTTCGCGCGTAGAAAACTAAAAGATAAGAGTCCCATGCATATCCACAGGTTCTTTTATGCCATAATGTTCAATCTTATGTTTCCAGTTTGAGCCCATCATATAAAATCTCAGGCTGTCTTTCTTAAAATCTATAATTTTTAACAATTTGTTTTTAAGGAATGTCCATTGCGCCGGATCAACCTCGCATTCAAAAACTGAAAACTGGACGCGCTGCCCATAATCAAGGCATGCTTTTGAAATATGCCTTAAACGTTTCTGCCCGCCGGCTGCATCCGTTTTTATGTCATAACTTATCAAAACCATCATAAATTTATTTCCATATAAACGGGGGATAAGCGTCTATATCTCCCCTCACGTATCTTGCAAACAGTAGCGCCTGCGCGTGGAATAAAATACCTATCTTAATATTTTCTTTAAAAAACGGGTGAAAAACTTCTTCATCCTTTCTTTTTCTGTAAGCGTCTATTACTATTTTTCTATTTTTCTCATCCATCAAGACGCCGCCAGCGGATGATTTTTTGAAACCTTTGGTCTCAAGTTGGGATAGATTTATAAGCGTAAGCGCCAATCTATCCGCTATAACCGGACGGAATTCCTCCATAATGTCAAGCGCGAGGCTGGCACGCCCAGACCTGTCTTTATGTAAAAATCCTGCCTGTGGGTCCAACCCGACACCTTCTAAAGCAGAGGCTACGTCATGCGCGAGCAATGTATAAATAAAAGAAAGCAGACAGTTGACATTATCTTCCGGCGGCCGGCGGCTGCGCCCGCGCATAAAAAATTTATTTTTGCCTATTAATATCAGACTGTCAAAAACGCCGAAATACGCATTAGCCGCGTCGCCTTCCATACCGCGCAGTTCGTCCAAGCCGGCGGCGTCAAGAACATTTGACATGCTTTTTTGCAAATCCTGCGAGACTTTTCTGAGGCCTTCCGTATCGGGTATTTTATCCGCGTGATCCCGCAGCGCCCTGTTGAGAACCGTTCTTGAGTTCGCTAATTTTCCTATCATTATTGATTTGGCGGTTTCAAGGCAGAATTTATCGTCCCAAGAGTATTTATACTGCTGTTTTCTGAGCAGGATATTGCCGGAGACCGGCCCAGTCACTCTGGCCAAAAATTTGCCGTATTCGGTGAAGAAGCTTATAGTTACATTATTCTCCGCGCAAAAACCAAGCAGAAACGGCGAGCATAACACATTCCCTAAGCATACCACGGAATTTACGAGATGCACCGGCATGCGGCCGATTTCCTTCCCTCTGAGTGAGATTACAATATTCTCTCGCTCTTTGGAGATATAAGTTTCCTGCGTGGAAACATATAGCGTGCTATACAGTTTCTTCATTTACGATGTCCCTTAAATACTGTTTTACCGTGCTTTTCCTTCCAAAAATTTCCGGCAGGCATATCTCGTTAAACGAGCAGTTTGAGCATTTTTTTGAATATTCCGGCTTAGGCGTGACCCCGCTTTCAATGAGCTCGTGAAACTCGCCAGCCAGCTTTGTAGTTTGGGCGCGCAATTCTTTATCAAACTCAACGTTAAGGCGGCTGCGCGTTTTGCCGTAGAAGATAGCGCCGCGCGGGATATTGCAGCCAGTCATTTCTTCTAAGCATATACATTGCGCGCAAAGCTGGACTTTATCCGTATTATCCTCTTTAGGCTTGCCGATTTTATATTCGACCGGAAAGGGAAGCAGCCGCGCGCCTGATTTATGAAACTCCACAACGTCGCTCTTGCCCACGAGGCCCAGCGCATGCGAGCGGATATAAATATCGCGCTCAATGACGATATCTTTTTTACGCTCGATTTTTTCGTTATGCACTTTTTCGTGCATAACAATCCCCTTCGCGGTAAAAAAGTTGTCCGCCCATTGTTGCTCAATATGTATTAAAGCGCATTGGCGTACGCAGTAAAGAATGTGCTGTAATCCTGACAAAGGCAGCAGCTTCTCATCGGAGTACACTATATTTTCTCTTCCAACGTTACTCCTGAAGGGGTTTGCCCTACGGTTATTGAGTAATCAGAAAAATCTCTTGCCGGGATATTTTCATCCTTTTTCTGAATTTTTATCAAATCAAACAATTTGCTGGCCGGCGCGCTGCCGAGTTCATCAGAATGTTCAAAAACATATAATTTGCGCGCGGACATTAAACCTCTGGCTGCAGATCTGTCATTTTCAAACATATTAATGAGGGCTTTCCAGAACAAGTCTAAGTCTTCCTGGCTGAAACCGGTCTGTTTTGCCAGCGGCGCGGAAATAAAGCCGTAGGCAACATATAATCCGTAAGGCACCGTGCTTTTACGGCCCATTGTGCGGTTGTCTCCTTTTTGGTCTTCGGCTTCTTTCTCGGTAGTAACCGCCATTCTTGTAATGGAATGTTCCAAAGATACAATTGGGCTTACAGACCGGCCAAAAGTAAATTGTACGGGGCCGCGCACTTGCCCGGCATTCATTCCGGTTGCCATTACCGCGCCGAAAGTGCGGATGTCATAGTAATTATCCGTAAGATATTTTCTTGCCTTATCGGCATTCAGACTTTCCTTGATACTGTCAATTTCTTTTTTTAAAGTCTCAATCTTATTCTTATCTTTCTCTTTTTTTAAATCTTCTTTTAAGGATTTAATCTTTTCATCATATTCTTTTTGTTTTTCTTCAGAGAGACCTACTTTTATAAATGCGTTCTCTATTGTTTGATTAAGAACAGCCCTTTCTTTGATGAAAATATCATACGGCGGCTTTGCTTCTTTAACGAGCTCAACATAATTCCTTACTTTTCTTTTTAAACAGACATCCGTTATAATACCCTGTCCTGTCTCAGCATCAACCCTTGGCAAATTGCCGGCGTCAGGATCACCGTTTGGATTGCCGTCCTTTACGTCAAATATATATACAAAATCATATCTGTTTTTCAATGTTGTCATTTTTATTCTCCTTTATTTGCTTTTTCTTCTTTTGTTTTGAAAAAGTCCTGTCTTTGTTGATAGTAGCCTATAGCGAACATCCCTTGTTCCGCTAAAGGCAAATGCGCCGGATAACCTGTTTTATTATCAAGTCTGCTATGTATTTCGCCTATTAGTTTGCCGAAATAAATTTCTCTTCCCGGTTTTTCTTTGCCAAGTTTGCTGAGATGATGCTGATGTAATCTCATTAAGTTGGCAAAAACCGTAACCGGTGTGCTTGACGCCGAACCATAATAACGGATTATAGTTGAATTTGTGCTTCCATGCGCTTCTTCCTGCAGTTTCTCAAGCGCGGCAAAAAGCCTGCCAAGCACATAGCCTTGATTTGCATTTTCTATGTCTAAACTCACTTTTATTCCCTCCTTTTCATTCCTGTTTAAATATGCCTTTATTAAAGCCGCTCTGGGATAATTTATTTTTTGTTCCGCTTTTATGCGGATGATTAAAGCCTGCAATAAAGTATTAGGATAAGGCAAGCCGCGTAAAACGGACATCATAAAATCTCCGGCCAGATGCGGGGCTATGTTTTCGGACTTGCCAAAAGCGGCAGTTGAAAGCAGAAGTTTGAATAAAGGCAAAAATTCATTTTCAAACGCGGGCCTATCTACTTTTAAATCTTCAAAGTACCGTGCTATATTTGTAGACATTCCCGCTACTGTGTCTTTGATGAAAAATCTTACGGATATTCTTGCCTTATTTGGTGATAACCCTAAAACATAAAATTTTTTATCATCGCTGGCAGGAACTCCTGTTCCACTTTCTACGGATTTAAATAAGGCCCTTACGGCATTTATTCCCACATCCGGATTATCTTTAGGCGCTATACTGAAAAGAGAGGCGAAATTACTCTCCAGTTTGTCCGGTTTGCTCGCCCAGAAAACCATTGTCGCGTCACCGGCTAACATTCTTTGTGCTGAATCCTTTGCCAGTAAAGAATTTAACGCGGTAGTATATGCAAACATTCCTCTTTCTCCGCAAGGCGCATTATGTCCCTGCTCCTTCCCGTAAGAATCATAACCGCTGTTTATCTGAAATGAAACTATATTGGCCCCGGTAGCGTTGAAACCTTTTATATTATTATGAATAGGGACTATGGTGTCTCTCTCGCCGGTTATAAGACAAACAGATTTTTCACCTTCGTCTGAATTAGCCAAATCGCCTACTGTACGCATTATATTTGGCGTTTTAGAAATTATATCGTCTTCGCCGGCAAGCTTAAAGGTAATATACGCTTTTTTATCTTCTTTTAATTCTTTGAATATTTCCACATTGCTTTTATTCAACAGTTCTTCTTTATCCGTATTCTTTAGAAATAATTTCAAAGCGTTTAAGCCCTTGTCATCAATATCGCCTAAAGAATTAATTTTTTCAATAAATGCGCCATGCATTTTTGAGATTCTTTCTTTATCGCTTTTTATTTTTATTCCTAAGGCATATTCAGGGTTATCCCATAAGAGATTGGCGGCTACTCCGCTTGCTCTTTTTACAGATTTTGGAAGTAAGAACAGCTTGGCCCTTTTTTCTTTTCCCGTTCCTTCATAAGTAGATTCTAAATTTACTACATTGCCATTTTTATCCAGAACTACGATATACGGAATCTCTTTTTCTTCAAAACCCTGTCGCGGCAGATCCTCTTTTCTGTCGTAATATTCTTTTAATGCCTGTAAAATCATCTTAAAACCTCCTTATCGTCCCAAGCCGGAATATTCAGTACTCCATTTTCTAGCTTCGCGCGAAACCATAACGGTTTAGGGCATTTCAAATCGGCAAAGTCTATATCATAAAGCATAATCCCCAAATCTCTGGTTTCATTAATTGCGGGATTTATCTTTAATTCATTTTGTAATTCTTCATTTGCTATAAGTTTGAAATTTGCCGAAAATTCCCTGCAACCCAAATACGGCTGGTTGAAACATTGTCCTTTTTTTGCGCGTCTTTCAAACATCGCAGCGTATTTTTCTTCTTTTTCATCATCTTCTATAGAAGCTTTTTTAATATTATCAATAGTATGCCCGTACAGGACATTGCGGCTGTTTAGTCTTTTTGCAGGTGGAATAAAATCAAATTCGGCGTGAATTCTGTATCTGACGTCTTTAAGAAAGAGGGCTGCGCGCTGCTGTCTGTTATCCTCGGCATAAATGCAGGGTTTACCGTCAGAAGCTACCGCGCTTACCTCATTGCGTCTTACTGAAATCCATTTTATAGTATTTAAAACTTCTATTTTTTTAATATTCCAAACTATGGCCGGTTTCCAAAAAATGGCTTCAAATATCGCGCGCGCGGCCGACGGCGTTATAATTTCATAACTGAGCCTTTCAACCTTCATTTCGGGGCGAGTGAAGCATGCAAAATCACCCCAGACTTCTAAACAAAAACCTCTCATTATATCCCTCCTATATGATACCTATGTCTATCCCGTAGTTTTCCGCAAATACATTAAGCCCGCAGTCTTCGCCGTAAAAACCTTTTACGGATTGAACAAAAATTCCATTTGGCGTTTCTTCAATGAGCCCGGCCGCTTCCAATTCCTTAAATTTATTTTCGGGAAGGTTGACGGTATATCTCTGTAACTTTCTCATCAAGTTTCTGCTGATACTGCCGTACCGCAAATGATTTATCAACTCAATACTTTTATTATACTCTACTATAACCGGTTTAGCGCAATTATTATCAATAATACTAAATTCTTCCGCATAAGTTGCAAATTGAAATTTCCCTTCTTGCGCGTCTTTTACTAACATTTCCTTAAATTCTTTATCGCCGGTGTAATTTGCCCTTTTTATGAGACTACGGAAAAATTTTCTTGCTGTCTCAACATTGTCAATTTCAAAATTATCGGATGAAATTATTTCTCTGGCGGCGTCTTCACTTTTTCGCATCAGCCCAGCGGGGGAAAGCTTTGGAGGATTAAATATAAATACCTTGCCCTTTTCCATTTTCCCTTCTCTGTTGCAGCGGCCTGCGGTTTGGATAATAGACGTCAGGCCGGCAAACGCGCGAAAAACAACCGGGAAATCAATATCAACCCCTGCTTCTATCAGCTGTGTGCTGATTACCCGAATCTCTTCCCCGCGTTTAAGTTTTTCTTTAATGAGTTCAATTTTTTTGCTTCTGTGTTCTGCGCACATGAGCGCGGATAAATGGATTGTCCCGAAAGGCATAAGTTTATAAAGTTCATAACAGTCCCGCCTTGTATTTACGACGCATAAAACCTGTTTATATCGTTCCAATTTTTCCGCAACGTTTTCCCACGTTTCTTTTTTGGCGTCTGCTTGGGGGAAATGATAATTTACTCTTTTAAGTTTTTCATAAAGACACATTGAAGCGGGAACTATTTTTGTAATATTTTCTATTTTCTCAAAGTAAGGCTGGGTTGCGGTAGAAAATACGATGGAACATTTATAATTGTTTATAAGTTGAGTCAAAATTTCTTCAACGGGGTAAAGGAGCTCCGGCGGCAGCATTTGGGCTTCGTCCAGAATAATTATGCTGTTTGCAATATTATGTAATTTTCTGCACTTACTTGGCTTGTTAGCGTAAAGACTTTCAAAAAACTGAACGTTTGTTGTAACTATTATCGGTGCGTCCCAATTCTCGCATGCAAGGCGGGATTTTTCAGTTTCTTTTTCCGGGTCTATATTGCTGTGGTGCTCAATAACATTATCCTCGCCTAAAATACTTTTTAGGATTTTAGCGGTTTGCTCTATAATTGACGTATAGGGGATAACATAGATTATCCTTGTTTTTTTGTATTTTAACGCGTGTTTGAAGGCAAAAGCCAGCGAAGATAAAGTTTTCCCTCCGCCGGTGGGCACAGTAATCTCAAAAAATCCAGACTTTGTATCCGCGGCGTGTTTACATGCCTCAAGTATTTCTAAACGAATTTTATTTATATTTGTCTGTTTAGCTGATTTTGTAAAATCGCCCAAGTATTTTAAAAATATGTCTGAAAGAACCGGGATGGATAAGAAAAGTCCCCTTTCCTTATCGCCTGACATATGTTGCTCCGTGTCAAGAAAATCCGCGTCAACAAGGCACGAAAACAGCATTCTTATCCACAGGTGAAAATCTTCCTCTGTCTTTATAAAAGGAGGAGGGATAAAATTCTTCAAAAGGTTAGAAAGCTCTATAGCAAATGGTTTTAGTTCTTCATAATATTGCCTATCTTCATTAAGCCTTTGCGAAAGCGCCTTAGGTTTAGTTTTTCCGGGATACCAGTCAGCCAGCCCGGCATGATGCCCGGCAATGCAATATGCCATAATTTTACCGGCTTCTTTATATCGCTCAACTGAGTAAACCGCGCCTGCGCTTGAATGATTAGTTTTAGGAACGTAAGCCCCATCTTCATCTGAATCCACATTTGAAACTTTTTTTAAATACTCCTGAAAAGCATCGCTTGCCTTGCCTAAGTCATGTAAAAGACCGATGTTATAAGCCCACCCTGCAGAGTTAAACGATTCCGCAAAACTTTCCGCCATGCTTGCCGTCATTTGCAAATGGTCTTCCAATAATTGCCATTGCCCTGATTTGTTCGCAGAGTGCGCAAATATATCTTTCTGCATTTTTATCTCAACTTGTTTGTGATGCTTGTTAGTCTAATATTTGAATTATACATAATTTTTTATATATAAGATAATTATAGAATGTGTTACACTATATTAGACAACTTAATTGGTAGCTTGTACTACTCCGAATTGAAATAGAAAAACTAATTTTATTATAAATAATTAGATATAAAAAGCAACCTCGTCTATGACTATCAAAAAAATCATAGAGATACTTTTAACGGTATTATTATGGTAATACTTAAGTTTGTTTATTTTTTTGGTAAATGTATAAATAGATTAGAAAATTTAGAGAAGCAGATGTAAAAGTTAAATAATGTCGCGGAGTCCGTTAAAACCATCAGTCTTTCCTTCTTTTACTTTTTGATGGTTCCTCCGATATTTTGGGTCAAGGGGACAATCCACCGTCCCCTTGACCACAAACACGCGGCTAAAATCAGCACATCACGCCCGGCTTAACAGGGTTTTTATTTTATATTTTTAAACCATGTATCAAGCGAATCGCTGAAACGCCCTTTGGGCCCCATAGTTCCGATGGGGATAATATTCAACAGGATAGTCGGGCAGCCGGCGTTTTGCATGCGTTGTTTGTTGAGCAGCTCCCCGGTTTGCACATCATAAATCTGAACGGATATATCTATGGAATCTCTCTTCGTTGAGCCATTTGCGCCGGTGCAGGCCATATAGAATTCGTCATTCCATTCCTCTATATCCAAGGTAATCAAATATTTATCGCCGCGCGCCTTAGCTTCTTCCAATCCTTGTGCGATCGGAAAATTCTGCTCGCTTCTGACAAGACTTCCGAATTTTTTGTGGAATTTATTAAAAAATACGCCGGCGGCCTCCTTAGCGCTTCCCTTGTTTTCAGCACGCTCTCCTTTGAAAAAGGTTATTTCATGCCCGTCTTTAGGCTGAATCATGTAAAAACTTGAACCGGTATCAATCCTTTTATCCTGCTCAAATTTCCCTATTTTCTTTGAAGGGATGACCGAATGGCATCCACCTAACAATAATGAACCCGCTAATATCAATGCTGTTTTTTTCATTTGTATTTCTCCTTGTTGAAAAGTCTGCTTCTCAAAAATTGTGAGAAGGGAACATATCTTATAACTATTTCTTATCCGCTTTTGTGCCGAGTATAAAAATATGCTCCGCGTCATTAAATTTAAAAGCGGTTCTGTTATCTGCGGGTATGGGGATAATAGTTACGACCGGTAAAGATAAATCCTTCTCTTCCTCCACGCGGAAAGCCAAATAATAAGGCTTGTTATTCTCTTTATCCCAGCCGTTTCTCCGTAAATAATGTTTATTTTCGCTTAATATATAATCCCCGCCGCCAATGGACACTTGGTAAGAATCCATAAAATAATACCCCGGGTCTAACTTTTCCTCATAAGTATATGCTTTGGGGAAAGAGGAATTCATCAACAATTTGGCTTTGGTAACGCCTATCGCAAACGCGGAAGAAGTTGTGCCGTCGTCATTCAATTTCTTCCATAAAGTCAGCGCGGCTATTCCGTTTTCAGACTGGAAATTAAAACCGACTTTAGACGGATTGGCGGATTTATTGCCGACAGTCGCGCAAGCCGCAAGGCATAATACTAAACACAACCATAATATTTTTTTCATATTTTCTCCTTAGACAACTTTTATTTTATATTGGCAACGCGGCCAAATCAGCTGTTTGCCGCGGTATAGCCCTGCGGCTGCTTTCTGCTCTCAATTTCAAAATAATATCTGAACTGCACGCCCCAGCTCAGGCCGTTAAGGTCATCCACAATATCTTTGCTGAATATCTTAGGGTAGCCGTGCCCGTCAAGTTTGGCATTTTTTGAATATTTGAAATCCACCCCGAGGCCGATTGCTCGGCTGACGCGCACTTCCGCGCCGAAAACCAGGTGCGGGAATATTTTATTGTCCTTATATTTTTGAGGGCCGTCTTTAAAAGTGGAAAACGCCCAGCTTAACCCGCCGCCGCCGTAAATATTGAAAAATTCAAAAATATTCAGTTTGCCGTAAACGCTCAGCGGGAAAATATTCTGTTCCATTTTTAAATTATAGCGCCCTGCCAGCGATGACGGGGGACGTATCCTAAAACTAAGCTCGTCTTTGCCCACGGTTTCGTAGCCGAGCTTGCCGCCAAGCGCAAACCTTTCGTTGAAGTTGTGCTCAAAAAATATGTCCGCGCCTAAGAACATACTTGATTCAGACAGAGAACTTGTGGAAGAGATAGAAGATATATTGTTTTTAACCGCGTCAAGATTGGTAGTTTTTGCGGCTTTGCCTAATTTAAGCCCCACGCCTACTTCCTTGACGCCGGCGGCAAAAGCGGCAGAGGCAGATACATATAAAACTAAAACGCACACAACAGATATTAATGTTCTCATTTTTTATCTCCATTTGATAAACCATCTAATTTATTTGACGACGCTTCCGGATTGAAAGGATTTTTCTTTGAATATATCTATTCTTTATTATTTGCTTCGCACCTCCCCCTCCCTATAACCACTGCTATTTTTCAGGAAGAGCTACAGGTTAGTTTTTATCATAGCCAAACTGGCAATAACAAGAGAAAATCCTTGGGTTCTAAAGGCTAAATAGACCCCAAAAAAGCCATTCAAAGAAAAATTCTTGAACGGCTTTTTATTTCGCGGAAAATCTCCAAAAACGGCATTTTCAGTTTTGGGCGCATAAAAAATCTCCGACCATAAAACAGTATCGGAGATTGATAATTGATTTACACTAAAATTCGGAGTGTGTAGTTTTGATAGCAATCCTCTCTGTTTAAATTCTACCAAAAATTCCCTAATAACAGGGAATTTACAGGGAAATTATGCATTTTTGAATCCTTTATGCTGCCTTTTTTAAGTAACCTCCCCTATACAACCATAAAACATTCCCTATGAAAATAACAGCAAATTAAATATTTTTATCAGGGATTTTTTTGGATAAAACATATATCCGACTGCCCTTGATTAATTGCCCGCATTTAAGATTTAACGATACCGTTTTCTTCGTCCGTAAAATCATTCCTCATACGGTAAAAACCTAAAGCCGTAAGAAAACAGATTAAACCTATAATCAACCACGGCAGGGCCGGCGAAACGGGGCTTAAATATTCCATAAATACGCCCGCACTTACCATTCCTAAGCCGGCACCGGCTTGGATAGCCATTGCTTGCATACCTAAAAATCTTCCTCTATTTTTTCCCGGTGCGATATTTGCTATCAATGAATTCTGCCCCGGCGATACCGCTGTTTGACCTATGGAAGATAAAACAATTGCAACTACGGCTGTAACAAAACTTTGCGCGCGACCGAGTATAATATAGCCTAATCCGTAGAGAACAGAGCCTGCTACAAGAGACGTGGTGAGTTTGTGCCTGTTCATTATTTTTGCAGCGTGATATTGTAAAAGCACTACTACTAAACCGTCCAACGCAAACAGCCAGCCTATCTGATATTGTGCAAACCCCATATATTTTATACCGTGCAAAGAAAAGCCGGTAATCAGCTGGGCCGATACAAAAGCTATCAGAAATACCAAAAAGCAGATTTTAGCAAATCTTGCCTCTTTAAGCGATATTAGCATATCTTTAAAAGAAACTTTTGCGCGGATTTCGGCCTCTCCCTCAGGTGTTGGAGGGATGTCCTGAATTTTTATCAGAACCAATAAAAGCGTCAACAAATAAAACATGCCGGTAATGGCAAACGCCAGTGCAAAAGAGTATCCCGCCATAAACCCGCCTGTGGCCGC
>JAISDD010000020.1 GCA_031265005.1 Syntrophomonadaceae bacterium
ACCAGACCGTGACCTTGATAATATCGGCACCGGCAACGACTGAGGCGGGCAGCTATCCTTATACTGTCAGCGTCACAGCTGGCGGTACGACCAAGACAGCCGAAGGAACCATCACCGTAGAAGGAAATACTCCTGCACAAACTTCTTATACGCTGACGATACGTTATTTATATGAAGACGGAACCGAAGCGGCGCCAACTTACGAAGAGACGTTTAATGAAGCTACGGGATATGACTATAATGTTGTGTCGCCGACGATTCCAGGATATACGCCTGATCAACAGGCAGTAAGCGGGACACTGAATGACGATCTTGAAGTAGAAGTTACCTATACAGCGGAGACGGCGCAGCCGGAAACCTATGATATCACCTATGAACTGGACGGTGGCGTGAACGACGCTGACAACCCGGCGACTTACGTAATAACCGATCTGCCCATCATCTTAGGCGACGCGACCAAGAACGGTTACACTTTTGAGGGCTGGATTTCGGACACCTTAAATATCGTTACGCCGGCCAAAGGCGCTGGCATACCGTTTGGCACCACCGGAGAAGTTGACTTCACGGCGGTGTTCACGGAAAATAACCCGGACACCTATGATATCACTTATGTATTGAACGGCGGCGTGAACGCCGCGGGCAATCCTGCCGCTTATACCTCTGGAGTTGCCATAAACTTGCAGAACGCGACCCGTACGGGCTATACTTTTGACGGCTGGTATGATAACGCGGGATTCGCCGGCAACCCGGTAACCTCTATCCCCGTAGGCAGCACCGGTGATAAGACTTTCTACGCCAGCTGGACCGCTTCCACCGGCGGCGGCGGTGGAGGAGGCGGAGGAGGCGGCGGAGGCGGAAGCGCCACCACCGAAACTGCTTCCGAAGAATCCGAGCAGGAAGAAGAAATAGTAGAAGATGACGCGCCGCCGTTGGCCTTCATATCCGACCATATCCAATACTTATATGGCTATGAAGACGGAACGGTACAAGCGGACCGGACAATAAGCAGAGCGGAAGCGGCCGCTATATTCTTCAGGCTGCTGGCCGACGCTGACAAAGACGCTTATGTAGCTTCCGGGTTTACAGACTTAGAAAGCGGAGCCTGGTACTATCAATCAGTGGCTTACCTGAACAGCCAGGGCATAATCTCCGGATATCCGGATGGCAGCTTCAGGCCGGACGGCAGCATCACCAGAGCCGAATACGCTACTATGGCTTCCAGATTTGACGAACTGGCGGCAGGAAGCGGACTAGCTTTCTATGACGTTCCTAATGAACATTGGGCGGTAAACTATGTAAACAGCGCGGCCAGCAAAGGCTGGGTCAGCGGATTTGAAGACGGCAGTTTCAGGCCTGAAAACAATGTGACCCGCGCGCAGGTAGTAACCATCGTAAACCGTATGCTGGGGCGCGGAATAGCCCTGGAAGACATACCGGACTGGGCGCCTAAATACACGGATCTGACCACGGCTCATTGGGCTTACAGCGACATCATCGAAGCTTCCTGCGCTCATCAGTATGAACTGAATGAAGCGGGGAGCGAGATATGGATACCAGCCGGGCAGGTAACTCAGCCGGCTGACGCTGACGAGGCGGACAGCGCGGAAACAGATACTGACACCGAAAACGCGGAAACGGAAGATGCCGGAACTGGCAGCGACGCCGACGCGGAAAATGATGCTGAGACGAATACGGATGCTGAGGACGATACGAAAAGCGCCGCCTGAAAAGATTCAGGAAACGGGACGCTGGATTAGAAATTAGATATACTAAAAAAGGCAGTTGCCGCATACGCGGCGGCTGCCTTTTTGCTATGGTACACTTTAACTCCCATCATGCCCGATACCCCATAATGGTCATTCCGGGCTTGTCCCGGAATCCATAAATACAACTTGGATTCCGGCATAAAGCCGGAATGACTTTTGTCCGCGTACTATTTGGTGGTAAATAGATTTTCTGGATTGCTTAGCTACGCTCGCAATGACGAGTGCTTTAGGGTATGACGATGTGTTGCTCCCGCTTCGTACTCCTTCGGGGCACAAGACGAGGACAGGCAAGCCAGCTACGCGTACTATTTGGTGGTAAAGTTGGAGTGAATGGCTCGCGCCTAGAAGTGAATGGCTCGCGCCTAGGAGTGAACGGCTCGCGCCTAGAAGTGAACGGCTCGCGCCAAGGAGCGAATAGCTCGCGCCAAGGAGTGAATGACTCGCGCCTAGGAGTAAACCGCGCCTAGGAGCGAATGACTCGCTCCAAGAAACGAACGGCGCTGTCCCCAGCTTATACTATTCTCTATTAAAAACGCGGACAAATCTCGTGACCTTTAAGTTATATTTGCCTGCGGCTAAGGAAAATACCCCTTTGGGGCACAAGATAGTATGTACTAATCCGCTTTAAGGGAACAGATTTAATCTTGTGCCCCGCAGGGGTATGCGGATTAGTATTATTAATACATGTATGATTAGGTTAGCTCGTGACGACAAGGCGTATTCGCAAGGATGAATTTGCTAAATAAACGCGGAATCATTGCCAATGACATGCTATAGCGGCGGTATTTTGACGTGAGGCGGTTTTGTACGGCGGTAAATAGCGCGAAAATGATTTAAATTTTGCGGCTGAAATGTTATACTATTCTCAATTTAGATCCCGCCCAAAATCTTTGGGCGGGCTGCGGAAAATAGTATTTACTAATCCGCTTTCAAGGTAATGTTTTAATTGCGGATTAGTATTAAAATACAAAACGGAATATATTACAAAGGTACACGGCGGTTTATAGTTTGGGGTTAGTTAACTTTGGAGAGGTGTTTTTTTGAAAGTAGCAGTTTATCCCGGAAGTTTTGATCCCGTTACTAACGGACATATAGACATCATAAATAAAACCAGTAAGCTGTTTGATAAAATGGTGGTGGCGGTGATCCACAACGTCAGTAAAAAAGCTTTGTTCACGCTGGCGGAAAGAGAAGAAATGGTGAAGGAAAACACGAAACATTTGGACAATGTGAATGTGGAATCGTTTTCCGGGCTGCTGGCGGATTATGTGCGGCAGAAACAAGCCTGCGCCATCATAAGGGGCTTGAGGACAGCCGCGGATTTCGAATATGAAATGTATATCGCGATGGCCAACAAAACTTTGTACCCTTCGGCGGAGACCGTATTCGTGCTGGCCGACAGCAAATATATCTACATCAGTTCCAGCATCGTGAAAGAAGTGGCTTTATTAAACGGCAGCGTCGCGGAACTGGTGCCGGAATCGGTGAATAAAGCTCTGGCTTTAAAGAAAGCGGCCATGAAAATTTAAAAGGAAAATCTGATGAATAATAAGGATTACGTCATTAAAGCGGTTGATGAGGAAGCGCAGGTCAGAATATGGATTGCCGATACGACTAATCTGACCAAAGAAGCTAAGGCCAGGCATAAGGCTTCCGGGTTGTCCGCCGCGGTTTTAGGTAAAGTGCTGACAGCCGCGGTCATGATGGCCTCTGATCTTAAAAATCCTGAAGGGGTGCTTACCCTGAAGGTAAAGGGAGACGGCGCGGCCGGTATGATTTTGGCTACTGCCGATAACCGGGGAAAGGTCAGGGGATTTGTCAGTAACCCTAATATAAACGGGCTCCGCGCGGAAAGGGCAGCGGTAAAGACGGGAGAAATAGTCGGGACCGCCGGTATTTTAGAAATATCTAAGGATTTAGGAATGAAACAGCCTTTCAGCAGCAGGGTGGAACTGGTAAGCGGCGAGATCGATGAAGACCTGGTTTATTATCTAAAGATTTCTGAGCAAATCGAGGCTGCGGTCATGCTGGAAGTATTACTGGGGCAGGATATGGAAATAATGACAATGGGAGGCATCATTGTTCAGTCTTTGCCGCAAGGCCGTCTGGAAGTTTTTAGGACTATCGAGAAAAATTTAACGCGCCTGCGAGAGATGAGGATGAACTTTTATAAAAACAGCGGCAAGGAAATATTGGAAGCATTGACGCGGGGACTGAATTTTGAAATTCTGTCCGCTTTGGAAGCGAAATTTAAGTGCAATTGCCACCGGAAACGCTTATTAGGAATAATCGGAGGCATGTCGCGGGAGGACTTGAACTATTCGTTCAAAGATAAAGAGGAAATAGAAGTGCTTTGTAATTTTTGCAATACAAGATATTTTTTCACCAGAGAGCAGATAAAGGCTTACAGGGACAGCCTGCACTGAGACACAAAAAAAGCCTTAGTAAAATTTCATCGCTCCTAAGGCTTTTTCTTTTATCGCGGTCCTTATAGCCCGGCGATAAAGTCCAACGGCAAAAAACGGACTGCTTCAGACGGCTCTTTTTATTTTGCCGGACCTGAGACATTTGGTGCAGATATAGATCTTTTTAGGGGCTCCGTTTATAATGACCCTGACCTTTTGTACATTAGGCTTCCAAGTTCTGTTGGTCCTTATATGAGAGTGACTGTACTTTTTACCGAAAGACACTTTCTTATCACATATTTCACATTTAGCCACTTTATTGCCTCCTCTCTGATATGCATTTCATATTATAACAAAGGTGTAAACAAAGGGCAAGAAGGAATAAAAATTAGATTATAGAATTAAAATTAATATTATATGGGAGGTATGGTCATGTTTAAGGTTTTATCCAATGATTTGGGAGATGTTTATGTAGAGCCGGAAGTAGTCGAGACTATAACAGGTATGGCTACCGTCGACTGTTACGGTTTGGTAGGGATGGTGCCTAAAAATTTTACTTCTGGTATAGTAAGCGTGTTAGGCGTCGATTCATTGCGTAAAGGAGTAAAAGTCCAGCAATCCGAAGAAGGGTCAATAATTGACGTATACGTCATTATGGCTTACGGGACAAAGATTCACGAAATAGCCCACAACGTCATGGATAAAGTTGTTTATGTATTGACTACTGAAGCCGGTTTGCGGGTGGCGAAAGTCAATGTTAATGTAATGGGGATCAAATATGTGCCGTAAGTATAGAACTGTTAATCACAAAAGGGAGGATTTGAAAATTGACTTTGCTTAGCATCAATGGTAAAGATTTGGTGAGAAGCGTTAAAGCAGGATGCATAAATCTTGAGCGTAACCGCGATAAAGTAGATATGCTCAATGTGTTTCCCGTGCCGGACGGAGATACGGGAACTAATATGTATCTGACCATATTATCAGCAGTTAAAGAAGGAGAAAAGGTTTCGGAAGATTCTATAAAATTCGCTGCGAAGAAGATTTCTATGGGAGCTTTGATGGGCGCGAGGGGCAATTCAGGAGTGATCATGTCCCAAATATTCAGGGGAATGGCCAAGGTTTTTGAAAATAAAGACCAGGTGGATTCTCTAGAGCTGGCTATGGCTTTTAAGTCCGGAGCGCAAACGGCTTATGAAGCCGTTATGAAACCGGTGGAAGGCACTATTTTGACGGTAGTGCGGGAAATAGCAAAATCCTGTGAATACCAAGCTAAAAACAATGAGGACATTATTACGGTTTTACGGGAAGGATTGCGCAGGGGGTATCTGACCCTGGAAAAGACGCCAACAATGCTGCCGATATTGCGTGAAGCCGGAGTAGTGGACGCTGGCGGGCAAGGTTTTCTGTTTTTTCTGGAAGGAATGATAATCGGCTTAGGCCAGGACGAGCAGGCGTTTGAGGCTTTAAAACCTGAAACTTCCGGCAGAAGTTTAATTTTAAACGATAATACCGATTATATAAGTTTGGATTTTCAATACTGCACTGAGTTACTGATAAAAGGAGAAAGAATCGACCTGCAAAATGTCAAAAACAATCTGGAGCCGTTGGGCGATTCTATGCTGGTGGTAGGCGAGCCTGATTTGGTAAAAGTCCATATTCACAGCAATCATCCGGGCAAGGTGCTGGAAAACTGTTTGCAGTGGGGGGATCTTTTAGATGTTAAGATAAATAATATGCTGGAAGAAGTCCATGAACATATTCAAAACTGGGAGATTCAAAAAGAGGATACTCCTGAAAAGCGGACGCCGCTGAAAAAAATAGGAGTAGTCGCGGTCAGTCTGGGCGACGGGCTGGATGAAGTGCTGACCAGTTTGGGGGCCGATGTAGTGGTTCCCGGAGGGCAGACTATGAATCCCAGTACGGAAGACCTGCTCAATGCTTGTACGCAGGTCCAGGCGGAAAAGATTCTTATATTGCCGAATAACGGAAATGTGGTCATGGCCGCCGAACAAGCGGCGCGGATGTTGCCTGACCAAGTGCTGGTACTTCCTACTAAATCGATTTTGCAGGGAATCAGCGCTATGATCAACTATGAACCGGAAGGAACGCTGTCAGAGGTTCTGGATAATATGCGGGAGTCGCTGGAGAATGCCCGGTACGCTGAAGTTACTTACGCGGTGAGAGATATTAATATCAATGGGCTGGACATACAGACCGGCGATAATATTGGTTTGATAGAAGGTAATATTTCAGCCCAGGGAGACAGCCCGGAAGCGGTGATGGAAGATTTATTGCGCCAGATGGTGCGCGAGGAAACTCAGTTGATCAATGTTTTCTATGGGGAAGGAATAAGCGAAGAACAAGCCGATGATATTAAAAATAAGCTGACGGCAATATATGATGAGTGCGAAGTAGAATTTGCTTATGGCGGACAGCCGTTCTACAGCTATTTGATATTATTGGAATAGAGATTTAGAAAAATTCCGGCTTTTCGCGCTTAGGCGCGGACTTGAGCTGGTAATACGCTTTTAACGGGAGGATGAATGGACAAACTTTTCCAAGAAGTTCAGTTTTTGCCGGGAGTGGGTCCTAGCAGAAGCGAAAAATTGGCGCGTCTAAACATATTCACTATATTTGACCTGTTCTGGAATATACCGCGTACATATCTGAATCGTAACGAAACTCACAGTATAGGGGAAATAGAAGCTGGCGGCAAATACAATATAAAGGGGACGGTGTCCGCCACAAAATTAAATCGCAGTTACCGGGGAATGGGTATTTTCAAGGCTTTGATCCAGGATGATACCGCGGCGGTAACTGCGGTGTGGTTTAATCAGGCTTATTTGGATAAGGCTATAAAGCCGGGGCAGAGTATTTTCGTAAGCGGGCGGGTAAAAGGAAACGGCGCGGCCAATAATTATGAATTGATGGCGGAAGAGTATGAGATTTTGGATGCGGCTGGCGCCAGCCTCCCCATCTTACCGGTTTATTATTTGACGGAAGGCCTTAATCAAAAAAGGATGCGCGCGCTTATAGTATATATCCTGGCTAATTATCTGCCGCGTTACAAAGATATATTTACTTTGGAGCAAAAGAGGAAATATCATTTATGCGACATCGGGTACGCTCTTTATAATATTCACTTTCCCGCCGGACGCTCAGAATATCTGCAAGCCAAAAAAAGGCTGGCGGTCGAGGAACTGGTCCTTTTTTTGTCAAAGCTGCGCCAGGGAAAAGTCAAAGAAAAAGCGCAACCGGGGCTGGCACATAAAGAAAAGTACAGTTATTTACAGCAGGTTTATGAGCAGCTGCCTTTTAGCTTGACGGCGGCGCAAAAAAGAGTCTTGCGCCTGATCTTTGACGATATGGAAAAAGCGAAACCGATGAACCGTATGCTGCAAGGCGACGTAGGCGCCGGAAAAACAGTGATCGCGGCTCTTGGTCTGGCTAAATCGGCGGCCAGCGGCTTCCAGGGAGTACTGATGGCGCCGACGGAAGTTTTAGCGCAGCAGCATTATCAAGCCTTGAGCGGATTTTACAGAAATACGGAATTGAATATCGCGCTTCTTACCGGCAGCACCGCGGGAGCAGCCAGAAAAAACATACTGAACGAAACCCTTTCGGGGAATGTGCATGTATTGCTGGGAACTCACGCTTTATTGCAAGGAGACGTGGAATTTAAGAATTTAGGATTGGTTATCATTGATGAACAGCATCGTTTCGGAGTAAAACAACGGAGTATTTTAGGAGCTAAAGGGCAGCCGGACTTTTTGATGATGACGGCTACTCCGATACCGAGAACTTTAGCTTTGACAGTTTACGGCGATCTGGACGTGGCGGTCATAGATGAGCTTCCCCCGGGGCGCCTCCCTATTAAAACAGAGTTGATACCGGCGGATAAAAGGGAGACGGTCTATACTTTTATTTATGAAAAGATAAAAGCGGACGCTGATACTCAAGTTTTTGTAGTGTGTCCCTTGATAGAAGAATCGGAAAAGCAGGATTGGCTGGCGGCGGTCGCTTTATATGATATTTTAAGACAAAAATATCCCGATATTCAAGTGGCTCTGCTGCACGGGCGGCTGAAAGCGGCTGGAAAAAAAGCGATCATGGAGAGCTTCCAGCAGGGGCAAACGAAAATTTTAGTATCAACGACGGTAATCGAAGTGGGGGTGGACGTACCCAGCGCGGTGATCATGGTGGTGGAACAAGCCGAACGTTTCGGATTGTCTCAGCTTCATCAGCTGCGCGGAAGAGTGGGGAGGGGAAAAGAGGCGTCTTATTGCTTTTTAATATCTGACCCGCCTACCGACGAGGCCTGGCAGAGGCTGCGGGCTATGGAAAAAACTAATGACGGCTTTGTTTTAGCGCAAGAAGATTTGAAGATCAGAGGGCCAGGAGAATTTTGGGGCATCAAGCAGCACGGGCTCAATCAGATGAAAGTGGCCAATTTGATTCGTCATGGCAAATGGATAGAACTCAGCCGGCAAATATTAGAAGAAGAAAACATTGACTATGCCGAATTGGAAGATTATATAAAAAATAAATTCCCCGACCGGACGGAAGCGAAGAATTGAAAAAACGTCTGGAAAATGCCGCTGCCAGCGGTACTCAACCCGGAAAACCTAAAATATAATTTTATAGTAAACGCGGAAAAATACTTTGCGCGCCCTGGCGGTTTGCGCTTTGGCAGCAAGAAATATTGTAAGATTATTTTAAGATTTACCAGCGGTGGTTCTTAATATTTGCCTCCTATAATGATTTTATACTATTTTAGTGGAGGTGAATTCAGTGGAGCGGAAAAATAGTGAAGGAGCGAACAGTTCATGAATATTTTAGTTTGTGACGACGAGCCGGAAATCGTAAACGCTATCGAGATTTATTTGCAGAATGAAGGGTATCAGATATTCAAAGCTTATGACGGGCTTCAAGCTTTACAAATAGTGGACGCTCATGATGTTAAATTGATTATTATGGATGTTATGATGCCGCGTATGGATGGGATAAAAGCCATGCTCAAGATAAGAGAAAAAAATAATATCCCTATCATCATGCTTTCCGCCAAAAGTGAAGACACAGACAAGGTCATAGGATTGAATATGGGCGCCGACGACTATGTGAGCAAACCTTTCAACGCTTTGGAACTGATAGCGCGGGTCAAATCTCAGCTCCGCCGCTATACGTCTTTAGGAAGCCTGAAACTGGAGACTGGCGTTTATAGCAGCGGCGGTTTGATGATAAACGACGAGACTAAGACGGTTCTGGTCGACGGAGAAGAAGTGCGCCTGACTTCGGTCCAGTATAAAATCCTGCTTTTATTGCTAAAAAATGCCGGACGGGTATTTTCTATCGAAGAAATCTATGAACTGGTATGGAAAGAAGAGGCTTATAACGCTGATAACGTGGTAGCGGTGCATATCCGCCGGATACGTGAAAAGATAGAAATAAACCCTAAAGAACCAAAATATTTAAAGGTGGTGTGGGGAATTGGTT
>JAISDD010000117.1 GCA_031265005.1 Syntrophomonadaceae bacterium
CAGCGAGATTGAGTATATTGAATTGCGAAGAACCGGAAGATAATAAATGCGAATAGGCCTGTGTTATATGACAGGCTTATTTTTACTTAACAAGGCTGCGGGAGTGAAAAATGGAATCATTGTTCCCTATTTTTTTGAATCTAGCAGGTAAAAATTGTCTGGTTGTTGGCGGGGGGGCGGTAGCAGCCCGTAAAACCGCTGATTTATTGAATTGTAAAACTAAAATCACCGTGGTGAGTCCTGAAGCGGAAAGTAGAATCAAGGACTGGGATAAAGAAGGCTCTGTAGTTTGGCGGAAGAGGCCTTTTGGCCCTGATGATTTGTCCGGTATGTATTTGGTTATGGCGGCGACCGGTAATACTCTTTTGAACCAGGAAATTGCCGAATTATGCTGCAAACAGGGAATTTTAATAAATTCAGCGGATGATCCGGCCAATTGCGATTTTTTCGTTCCATCGGTTATAAGGCGCAAATCTTTGGCCATAGCTATTTCCACTGAAGGAAAAAGCCCTTTGTTTGCCCGTTTGTTGCGCCAAAGGCTGGAAAGTTTCATAACGGACAGTTATGGCGATTTAGTCGAATTACTGGGGGAAAAACGAGAAATTATAAAAACTCTGGCATTTGATGACAAGCAGCGCGGAAAGCTGATTGCTTCTTTGATAAACGAAGAAACACTTGAACTTTTAGAACAGGGTGAAGATGAGAAAATAAGGGAGAGGATCGAAGAATGTATGTCCTCGTGGCGGGGTTGAATCACAGGAAAGCACCGATAGAAATACGGGAGCGATTTTCAGTTTTTGGTTCTGACTTGGAAAAAGGTTATGCTTTTTTAGCGGAAAATGACGCGGTTGAAGGGTCTGTCATTTTATCGACCTGCAATAGAATGGAAGTTTATGTCACTACTAAAGATATTAACCGCGGCTTTGCGGCGCAAATGGAATATTTTCGGAAATATTCTCACCTGGAAACCGGCGGCTTCCAGTCCTATATCTATCAGTTAAGCTGTAACGAAGCTATGCTGCATCTGTTTCGTGTTATTTCCGGCTTGGATTCCATGATATTAGGAGAAGCGCAGATTCTTAAACAAGTAAAAGAAGCTTATCGCACGGCCGTTGCTTATGACGCGACTGACAGTGTGCTGAATATATTATTTCACAAAGCGATGTTTGTGGGAAAAAGGGTACACACGGACACGAATATTGACAGGTACCCCACTTCGATAAGCCACGCGGCGGCGGATTTGGCGGTCAATGAATTAGGAAATTTGGCTGACAAGAAAATTTTGATTGTCGGCGCGGGGGAAATAGGCGAAATAACGGTCCAGTGCTTGTTGCAACACGGGGCGCAATCGGTTGTTATTTCTAATCGTACGCTTGAACGGGCCAGATGCGTAGCTGATGAGTATGGCGTACGGGCCATTGATTTTGACGAACTGCCCAGGGAATTTTCAGACGCTGATTTGGTAATCAGCTGTACTGATACCGGTCATTACGTTTTAAATCAAGAAATATACGGTCCGTTACTGAGACGGCGCGGGGGCAAAAAGATGGTTATGGTTGATATATCCGTTCCTCGGAATATAGACCCGGAATTGGCTAAGATACCGGGAAGTTTTTTGTTTGATATAGATAAGCTGCGGGATGTAGTGGATGATAATCACGCTGAACGCGCTAAAGAGGCTTTTGAGGCTGAGAAAATCGTAGAAGATGAATTAAATAAATTTATGGCCTGGCTGGACGGCATGTATGTTATTCCAGTTATTACGGCGCTAAAATCTCACGGGGAAGAAATAAAGAAAAGAGAATTAAAAAAAGCCTACAATAAATTGGGAAAACTCGGCGAAAGAGAACAGAATATTTTGAATACCCTGGCTAATTCTATAGTTAACCAGCTGTTACATGACCCTATTGTCGTTTTGAAAGAAATGGCCGATAAGCAACAGGGACATTATTATGCTGAACTGGTAAAAAAAATGTTTGCCCTTTCTATTACGTCGGAAGAGTGGGAGAGTAATAAACATGCTGAGGTTAGGCACCAGAGGTAGCCGATTAGCTTTGGCGCAGACCGAATTAGTAAAAGCGGCGTTGAAAAAAATATATCCGCAGGTGCGGACAGAAACAGTGGTCATAAAAACCAGCGGCGATAAAATCCCTGATGCGGCTTTATGGACTGTTGGAGATAAAGGGCTTTTTACTAAAGAAATCGATCAGGCTTTGCTGGAAGGCGGGATAGACACCGCTGTACATAGTTTGAAAGATATGCCGGCGCAAATGGAGGAAGGGCTGACTATAGCCGCCGTATTGAAAAGAGAAGATCCGCGGGATGTGATTATTTCGCACAAAGGTTTTACCTGGAACACCTTGCCGCTGGAGGCGAAAATCGGCACTTCCAGTCTGAGGCGGCGCGCCCAGCTCAAATATAAGCGGCCGGATTTGCGGATAGAAAATTTGCGGGGCAATGTGGAGACCCGTATTAGAAAAATGCAGGAAGAAGATTTTGACGCTATTATTTTGGCTTGTGCCGGAGTCAGGCGTTTAGATATGAACAGCCTGGTTACCGATTACTTATCTATTGAAGTTATGATGCCCGCGGTGGGGCAAGGGGCCATAGCGCTTCAGGCCAGAGCGGGAGAAAAGGAAACTCAGCAGTTACTGGCGGCTTTAAATGACGCTCCCTCTTATTGGGCTGTTACGGCGGAAAGGAGCTTTTTGAAAGAGCTTCAGGGCGGTTGTCAGGCGCCAATCGGAGCTTTGGCCCAAGTGGAAAGGGAATTTCTTACTATAAATGGTTTAATTCTCGGGCTGGAAGGCGACCGCGGGTGTAAGGCTGGGTTGTCAGGGCCCTTTGCTTCCGCTGAACAATTAGGGAGAAAATTGGCCCAGCAATTGTTGCTCGAAGGCGGAAACGAAATTTTAGAGAGCATAAGGGAACGATAAACATTTGTTTAGGAGCAGCATATGAAAAAAGGCATAGTCTATTTGGTCGGCGCCGGACCTGGTGATCCGGGGCTTTTTACCATTAAAGGCAAAAATATTATGGAAACAGCTGAGGTGGTGGTGTTTGACCGCTTAGTCAGTAAAAGAATACTAGCTTATGCTCCTCGGGAAGCCGAAATGATCTATGTGGGGAAAAAGACCGGAAGCCATATTATGTCCCAGGACGAAATTAATGCTCTTCTAGTGCAAAAAGCGGAAGCCGGAAAAACGGTGGTGAGGCTGAAAGGCGGAGATCCTTTTTTATTCGGCCGCGGGGGCGAAGAAGCCCAATACATAAGAGATCATGAACTGGACTTCGAAATCGTACCGGGAATTACCTCGGCGGTTGCGGCGCCTGCTTATGCCGGAATACCGCTTACTCACCGCGATAATAATTCTGCTTTAACTATTGTTACAGGGCATGAGAAGCCGGAAAAAGACCGGAGTTTTATTAACTGGGAAGCGTTAGCCAAAAGTGGAGGGACGCTGGTTTTTTTGATGGGAGTCAGAAATTTGCGTTTTATTTGCCGCCGGCTGATGGAATACGGGCAGGACGCGGAAACTCCTGTGGCTTTAATACGCTGGGGAACCTGGCCCCAACAGCAAGTACTGACCGGATGTTTGGATACCGTGGCGCAATTGGCGGAGGAGCAGCAATTTCAGCCGCCGGCAGTGATAATCATAGGAAAAGTAGTGGAGATGCGCGAACAATTGGCGTGGCTGGAAAAAAAGCCGCTGTGGGGAAAGAAAATTGTGGTTACCAGGTCCCGGGCTCAAGCCGGCGCGACGGCGGAAAAAATTCAGGCTCTGGGAGGAGAAGCCATTGAGTTTCCCGCGATTGAGATCGCGAGAGAAACTGATTTAAAAAGCCTTCATAACGCTTTACAGAATATCGATCAGTATGATTGGATTATATTTACCAGTGTTAACGGGGTGAATATTTTTTGGGATGAAGTTAAAAAATACGGGCTGGACATCAGAAGTTTTCACGATGTTAAGATAGCCGCTATTGGAGAGGCCACGCGGAAGGCCTTAGAAGAACGGTGTTTGAGAGTTCAGGCTGTTCCCGCTGAGTTTAGCGCTGAAGGCATAGTAGAGGTTCTCAGCAAGGAAGTTGCCGCAGGGCAAAAGGTGCTTCTGCCCCGGGCCCAAGGAGCGCGTCCTTTGCTGCCGGACAGTCTGCGGGGGCGCGGCGTACACGTGGATGAAATTTATCTTTATCAGGCGGTAGCGGACACCAGCGCGAACCATATGCTCAAGGATGAAATTGTGAAAGGTAATTTTGATTATTTAACTTTTACTAGTTCCTCAACCGTTGATAATTTTGTTAAAATAATAGGACAAGAAAATGCGGCGGCGCTGAACGAAAAAGTGAAGATATCATGTATAGGGCCGGTAACTGCCGATACGGCAAGGAAATACGGTTTCACGGCTCATGTTTGCGCGGACGTTTATACTATAGACGGGTTGCTGGACGCTATTATAGCCGATATTAAACAATAACGGGGGAATAGTTTTGATAGGGTGTACTAAATTATTATGCGGCGCCGCTACGGTTTCGGAAGTAATAAAATATTCGGGGCGGGAAGAAAAAACCCCAGCCAGGCTGTTGCAGTTTTCTGCCGCAAACCGGCCCCTGGTCGTTTGGAATATGACCAACCGCTGTAATTTACGCTGTAAGCTTTGCTATATAAAAGCGGAAGACCGCAATTATAATAATGAACTGACCACGGAAGAGGCTTTGGCGATGATAGCGGATTTGGCGGCCATGAAAGCGCCAGTTTTGCTTTTCTCCGGCGGGGAGCCGATGCTTAGACCCGATATTTATTATTTGGGCAAAGCGGCTGTAGAATCAGGTTTGCGCTCTGTAATATCAACTAATGGAACTTTGATTGACGACAGAGCGGCTAAAGAAATAAAAGCGGCGGGATTTCAATATGTGGGCGTCAGCATCGATGGAGCCCCGGATACTCATGATGATTTCCGGGCTAAAAAAGGCGCCTTTAACGAGGCTTTGCGCGGTATCCGCGCTTGCCAGGAAAATGGGATCAAAACAGGGGTGCGTTTTACGGTCAATAAACAGAATCAAAATGATTTACCGGAAATAATGGACATAATCGAAAAAGAAAAAATACCGCGTTTTTGCATGTACCATTTGGTTTACGCCGGGCGCGGCGCGGATATGGTGAAAGATACCAGCACGGCTGAAAAAAAGGAACTGCTGGAGTATATAAGCCGCAAAACCCTGGAATTGTTCGCGAGAGGGGTCGAAGTTGAGATTTTAACTACCGATAATCACGCTGACGGCATTTATCTGCTCAATTATATCAAAGAACAGCAGCCTTCCCGTTACCAGGAAATAGTTACGTTATTGGAAATGCACGGAGGCTGTTCCGCCGGTACGAAATTTTCCAATATTGATCCTCTGGGCAATGTGCATCCTTGTCAGTTTTGGCAGGATTACACCGTGGGCAATATAAGGGAGAAGCCTTTCAGTGAAATTTGGCGGTCGGATGATCCGCTTATGGTACGGTTACGGCAAAAAGAACGGCATTTGAAAGGGAAGTGCGGGCGGTGTGATTACAAAAAACTTTGCGGCGGCTGCCGTATAAGAGCCCAGGCTGTGTACGGTGATATTTGGGCCGAAGATCCGGCTTGCTATTTGGATGCCGGTGATCTTTTGGCTTGAAGGGAGGGGCTGATTGTGAATTTTCCTGATTTAAGATTAAGAAGGCTCAGAACAAATGAAACTTTGCGCAATATGGTACGAGAAACCAGTTTGAGCCGTAATGATTTGATATATCCGCTGTTTGTTATTTTTGGGCGGGACAAAAAGGTGCCCGTAAGTGCTATGCCGGGAATATTTCAGTTTTCACCCGACCGTTTAGAAGAAGAGCTCGCGGAGATAAAAGGATTGGGAATTCCAGCTGTTCTTTTATTTGGTTTGCCTGAATACAAAGATGAGAAAGGCAGCTCGGCTTGGGATGATAACGGACCGGTGCAGGAAGCGCTGAAAAGATGTAAAGATATGTACCCGGAGCTTTTGACAGTCACCGACGTATGTATGTGCGAATATACCAGCCACGGACACTGCGGATTATTAGACGCGCAAGGCTTTGTCGTGAACGATGCTTCTTTGGAGTTACTGGCTAAAGAGGCGTTATCGCATGCGCGGGCGGGAGCTGATATTGTTGCTCCTTCGGATATGATGGACGGGCGGATATCCAGAATCAGGCGCGAACTGGACGAACACGGATTTATCAATACGCCGATAATGTCTTACTCAGCTAAATACGCTTCAGGCTTTTACGGGCCTTTCCGTGAAGCGGCCGGTTCTGCTCCGGCGTTTGGAGACCGGAAGGCTTATCAAATGGATGCGGGTAACATTAATGAAGCTTTGCGTGAAGTACGGCTGGATATTGCGGAAGGAGCGGATATGGTCATGGTAAAACCGGCGCTGCCTTATCTGGACGTAATAAAAGCGGTTAAAGACGCTTTCGGGTATCCTACCGCCGCTTATAACGTCAGCGGCGAATATGCCATGATAAAAGCAGCGGCGGCGCAAGGCTGGCTGGATGAAAAAAGCGTCGTTATGGAAAGCCTGACTTGCATTAAAAGGGCCGGCGCCGACATGATAATTACCTATTTTGCTAAAGACGCGGCCCGGCTGTTATCGAAGATGGAGTAGAAGGCTTGAGGAGGAAAAAGTGCTTATATCTTGGAACACCACTAATCAGTGTAATATGCGCTGCGCTCATTGTTACCGCGACGCCGGCGATAAGCTCGCCGATGAACTCACGACCGCCGAAGGAAAGAAACTGATCGGAGAAATAAAAAAAGCGGGCTTTCAAATAATGATTTTCAGCGGCGGGGAAGCGCTGATGAGACCTGATATATATGAATTAGGAGCTTATGCTAGAAGCTGCGGGTTAAGGGCGGTTTTGGGCACGAACGGCACTTTGATCACCCCTGAAGTCGCGGCGGATTTGAAAAAAGCGGGATTTATGGCTGCCGGAGTCAGCCTGGACAGTTTGCATCCCGGCAAACATGATGAATTCCGCTGCTTGAAAGACGGCTATTATCTGACTATCGAAGGAATGAAGAATTTAAGAAACGCCGGGCTTCCTTTTCAAATTCACACTACGGTCATGGACTGGAATGTAGATGAACTGGAAGATATAAGTGATTTTTGCCTGGAGGCCGGAGCGATGGCTCATCACGTTTTTTTCCTGGTTCCTGCCGGACGCGGCGCCGATATAGAAGAAGAAGCCTTGAAGGCGGCGGCTTATGAAAAAACTATCGCCCGCTTGATGGAAAAGCAAAAGAGCATGAAAATTGAAATAAAACCAACGTGCGCGCCCCAGTTTATGAGAGTGGCGGCAAAGAAAGGAATGAAACTGCGCTTTACTAAAGGCTGTTTGGCAGGCGTCAGCTACGCTATCGTAAATCCGCTGGGATACGTTCAGCCGTGCGCGTATTTGAACCTTTTTTTAGGAAATGTGAAAGAAACTCCTTTTGATAAAATATGGGAAGAAAATGAAATTTTTCATCTGCTTAGGACGGAGCTGTATGAAGGTAAATGCGGCGTTTGTGAATATAAATCCCGATGCGGTGGCTGTCGGGCCCGCGCTTATTATTATAATCAAGGGAATATTATGGCGGAGGATTCCTGGTGTTTATATCAGCCGAAAGGAGTTTTAAACATTGTATAACCCTGATGAAACGGATATGAAGCTGCTGAACACCATTCAGGAAGGGTTGCCGGTCAGCGTGACTCCCTTCCGCGAATTAGGGAGTTCTTTGCACCTGAATGAAGCGGAAACTATAGAACGGCTTAAAAATCTAAAAGAACATGGGTACATAAGACGCATAGGCGCTATTATGGATTCGCGCCGTATGGGATTTTATTCTACCCTGTGCGCCTGCCGGGCTGAAAATGGCAAATTAGAGGAAGCGGCTGTTTTAATAAATAAAGAACCTGGAGTCACTCATAATTATATACGGGATCATGAGTATAATTTATGGTTTACTTTGACGGCTGCTTCTGCAGCGGAAGCTAAAAGCGTTATGGAAGAACTGCGGAAAAAAACTGGTATTGACATAATAGCTATGCCGTCTGAAAAAGTTTATAAAATTAAAGTAAATTTGGAAATGAGCAGCGGCAATGATTTATAATGAAATGGAAAAAAGAGTACTCAAGCTGCTGCAGAAAGATATCCCGCTGACGCCGCGGCCTTATGAGCAAATAGCTGGGGAATTGGGCGTAACGGAGGAAGAAGTGGCCGCTTGTATAAAAAAGTTGTGTGACAGGCAAATCATCAGAAGGATTGCCGGGGTGTTGCGTCACAGAAAAGCGGGCTATAGTTTTAACGCCATGGTCGTTTGGCAAGTCAGCGCCGGACAAGCGGATGATAAAGGGATCATACTGGCTTTGTTCCCGGAAGTAAGCCACTGTTACCTGCGGCGGACTCCGAAAGAATTTCCGTACCAGTTATTTACTATGGTTCACGCCAAAAGTCAAGAGCATTTTAATGATATTTTGCAAAACATGAAAAACCGAAGTGAATTAGAAAAGTGTTTAGTGCTGAAGAGCGTTAAAGAATTAAAAAAAAGCAGTATGATATATTTTGCGTGAACTGGCGCGGATATCAGCAAGGGGAGTAATTTTATGAAGACCGGAAATTCGGCTAAACTTTTTGAAGAAGCGCAAAAATACATTCCCGGAGGCGTGAATAGTCCGGTAAGAGCTTTTAAAGCTGTCGGGCTGGAGCCGCTTTTTATAAAAAAAGCCTATGGATGCAGAATCGTGGATGAAGACGACAATGAATATATTGATTTTGTAGGTTCATGGGGGCCTTTGATATTAGGGCACGCGCACCCGCGCGTCGTGGAAGCGGTTGAGGGCGCGGCGCGGAAAGGGACCAGTTTCGGGGCTCCTTGCGCGGCGGAAATAGAGTTGGCGCGCATGATTACGGAAGCTTTTCCGGCGATAGACATGGTAAGGATGGTAAATTCCGGGACGGAAGCGGCTTTAAGCGCTATAAGGCTGGCCAGGGCGTATACGGGGCGGGATAAAATAGTAAAATTTGAAGGCTGTTATCATGGGCACAGCGACAGTTTTTTGATTAAAGCCGGGTCTGGATTAATTACCGCGGGCGTTACGAGCAGCCCGGGAGTGCCGGAAGATTTGGCGCGCCATACCCTGGTAGCCCAATATAATGATAAGAGTTCGGTGGAAAAAATATTTGCTGCTTACGGAAAAGAAATAGCAGCGGTTATCGTGGAGCCAATCCCTGGCAATATGGGGTTAGTGCTGCCGGAAGAAGGTTTTCTGGAGATGCTGCGGGGTATAAGCGAAAATTATGGAAGCTTACTGATATTCGATGAAGTCATCACCGGATTTCGTCTTAATTACGGAGGCTATCAGAATATGGCGGGGCTCAAACCTGATTTGACCGTTTTAGGCAAAATAATAGGGGGAGGACTGCCAGTCGGCGCTTACGGAGGGCGGAGGGAGATAATGAATATGGTGGCTCCGGCCGGAGAAGTATATCAAGCGGGGACTTTGTCAGGAAATCCTTTGGCTATGGCGGCGGGCGCGGCAGGTTTACAGATGCTTAAAGCCGGAGGGTTTTATGAAAAAATGGCTGAAAAAACCCAATTGTATATCAAAGAGTTGAAAAATCTTTTTGTAAAGCGAAAAATGCCGGTGGTTATAAATCATATAGGGTCAATGTTTACCGTCTTTTTTTCCGATAAATATATAAATAATTATCAAAGCGCCGTTTCATGCGATACGGTGAAATTTGCCGATTATTTTAGATGCTTGTTAAATAAGGGGATTTATATCCCTCCTTCCCAATTCGAACTGAGCTTCATTTCGGCGGCTCATGACGGTGAGGATATAGAAGAAGCCTTAAAGCGGACGGAGCAGGCGTTGAAATTACTTGATAATTGAAAGGG
>JAISDD010000210.1 GCA_031265005.1 Syntrophomonadaceae bacterium
AAGTAAATCCGCTGAAACCGCACTATCGCTGCGAAAAATGTTTCTATACGGAATTTTTAGAAGATAATATGTCTTTATGCGGGGCTGATTTGCCGGACGGCGTGTGTCCAAACTGCGGGCAGACTCTCTTTAAAGATGGTTTTAACATTCCTTTTGAAACTTTTCTGGGGTTCGACGGAGATAAGGTTCCAGATATAGATCTTAATTTTTCTGGAGATTACCAGAGCAAAGCGCATCAATATGTGGAGGAGATTTTTGGAAAAGAAAATGTTTTTAGGGCTGGAACGGTTTCTACCATTGCGGATAAAAAAGCTTACGGTTTTGTGAAAAAGTATTCGGAAGAACAAAATTTAAATCTTACCAATTCCGAAATTAACCGCTTGATAAAAGGCATCAGCGGAGTCAGGAAAACGACAGGGCAACATCCGGGCGGACTGATCATAGTACCTGGGGGACATAATGTAAATGAATTTACCCCTTTGCAGCATCCGGCCGATAAAAAAGATTCTGGCGTCATTACCACTCATTTTGAATATCACGCGCTGGGCGACCAATTGGTGAAACTGGATATTTTAGGGCATGATGACCCTACCGTTATACGCAGTTTGGAAGAATTAACCGGAGTTAAAGTTTCCAGCATAAGCCTGAGCGATAAAGACACCATGAAAATATTTTCCAGCGTGGAACCTTTAGGCATAAAGAGTGAAGACATTGATTCAAAAGTTGGAACTTTGGGCATTCCGGAATTCGGTACCCGTTTTGTCCGTCAGATGCTGGAAACGACTTTGCCCACCACATTTGCGGAATTAGTACGGATCAGCGGATTGTCGCACGGAACCGACGTGTGGGTGAATAACGCTCAGCTTTTGATAAGTCAGAAAGTGGCTACGTTAAATCAAGTCATTTGTACCCGGGACGACATTATGACCTATCTCATCCAAGAGGGAATAGAGAAGAAAAAGGCTTTTAAAATTATGGAGCAGGTACGAAAGGGACAAGGGTTGAAGCCGGAAGATACTGCGGATCTGAAAGCGGCGCGGATTGCCTCTTGGTACATAGATTCCTGCCAGAAAATAAAATATATGTTTCCCAAAGCTCACGCTGCGGCTTATGTGACTATGGCTTTTCGCATTGCTTACTTCAAGGTCAATTATCCGCTCGAATTTTATGCCAGTTTTTTTAGTATCCGCGCGGAGGATTTTGAATCAAAAACTATATTGCAAGGCTATGACGCCATCAAAACGAGAATTAAAAATATTGAAAGCAATAGGTTTAATTTGAGCCCCAAAGATAAAAAAACGCTGCCGGTACTCGAAATAGCCCTTGAAACTTGGGCGAGGGGATTCAAATTTTACCCGGTGGATATTTACGAATCGCAGGCCAATAATTTTATAATAAAAGGAGACGGATTGCTTTTGCCTTTTTCCGCGCTGCCTAACGTAGGATTGAACGCCGCGCAAGGTATTGTGGAAGGAAGAGGGGAAAAAGAATTTATTTCTATCGAAGATTTTCAAGTTAAGACGCATTTAAATAAAGTCAGTATGGAAATTTTAAGAGAAAACAATTGTTTTTCAGGGTTGCCGGAAAGCAACCAGATGGATTTGTTTGCCTGACAAGAGTAACATTTTAGGAGGTTAATAAAATGGCGGTCGATGATTCTAAAACAAAAGCTGACAGACAAGGGTTGGTAATGGTTATTACCGGAAACGGCAAAGGAAAAAGCACCGCTGCTTTCGGGCAAGCCTTGAGAGCGGCAGGGCAGGGCTGGAAAGTTTGCGTAGTGCAGTTTATGAAAGGAAGAGCTTACGGCGAAGTGTTAGCCATAAAAAAATATCTGCCGGAAGTGCAGATATACCAGTTTGGGTTAGACAGTTTTGTTATGAGAGATAATCCGGCGCCCATAGATAAGGAATTGGCTCTGCAAGGGTTCGAAAAGGCCCTCGAAATCATGCTGGAAAACAATTTTGACCTGCTGATAATGGATGAAATAAATGTGGCGGTGGACTTTGGGTTGATACCGGAAGAAAGAGTTGTAAATTTAATCGAGCAAAAGCCGCCGGAATTGGTCCTGCTTCTGACCGGACGTTACGCTTCGGAAAAAATAAAAGAGTTGGCCGATACGGTAAGTGAAATTACAGAAGTAAAGCACCATTATCAGTCAGGAATTAAGGATCAGCCGGGCGTGGAATATTAAATTAAAACCGTTGACGGATTTTCACATTTTAGAATTTAAGGCGATGTTAAAAAATCAGCTAGTTTTTAATAAAAAAAGGCATTTGCTGTAAGATGGTATTTGTTAATAAAAAACGGATGAGGATTACGGGCATAATGGCATTTAATTATGTTAATTAAATATTTATTTTTTACGAATATAAATAAAATTGAGAGAGGGAATGTAAATGATAAAAGCATTGACAGCATTCACTGATGAAATTGATGATGCGGAGACTGCGGTAGAAGATATTTTAAGACAAATACCAATAGAGGAAAATTTACTCGCCAACTCGATAGGGATAATTACTTGCTATACGGATTATATTGAAACAGGAGCTTTCGCGGCCATTTGTAAAGCCCTGCCTTTTTCGACGGTGGGAATGACCACTTTGGGAAACGCGGTTTCAGGCTCTACCGGAAAAATGCTTTTGACCCTGCTTCTTCTTACCAGCAACGACGTTGAGTTTTCAGTCGGATTGACCGACGCCATAACGGAAGCGGATGAAAACCCGTTGCGCGGCAGTTACCAGGAAGCCGCCGCACGCTTGACCGGCGAGCCGGCTTTGATGCTTAGTTTCGTGCCGTTGCTCATGAACGTCAGCGGAGATTTTTTCGTAGAAGCGTTTGATAATATAACTGGAGGTATTCCTAATTTTGGCTCTTTAGCGGTTGATCATAATGAAGATTATCATGCGGCATACGTGGTATGCGATGGAGAAGCTTATCCTAACAGGTGCGCTTTTGTCCTTATGTCGGGTAAAATTGAACCTAAGTTTTACATTGCTTCTATTTCTAATGAAAAAGTTTTTCAGGAGAAGGCTGTGGTGACATCTGTTCAAGGCAATCAACTGCAAACGGTTAATGACGTTCCGGTAGTCGATTACCTGCAAACCCTAGGGCTGAAAAAAAACGATGACGGGTCTATCGTCGGCATCAACTCTTTTCCCTTTATAGTAGACTATAACGACGGCGGCGCACCGGTGGTACGGGCGGTATTCGCGCTTACTCCCGAAGGATACGCGGTATGCGGCGGAGATATACCTTTAGGCGCTGTTTTAGGCGTTGGTTCTATAGACGCCGATGAAATTATTTCTACTACTTCTGAAGTTTTACAAGAAGCGACCGGTTCTAAACAATATGACTGCGTTTTAATGTTTTCTTGCGTGGGGCGCTATTTTTCTTTAGGTTACAATCCTGACAGCGAAATAGCAAAAGTCCAGGAAATTCTGGAGAATACTAAGGTACCTTATCAATTTACTTATTCTGGGGGAGAGCTTTGTCCGGTGAATAATAAACGCGGACAGATGATTGCCAATAGGAGTCACAACGATACTTTTGTGCTTTGCGCTTTTTAAAAAATCGGAAGCAATAAAGGAGCGGGATCAATGGAAGCGCCTGTAAATAAAGACATGGAAGCAATTATCGCGGCTTTACAAGAAGAGAATAAAAAATTATTACGCGAAAATAAAAAGCTTGCGCGTGAGCTGAAGCATGAGATGACTCTGAATAAAAACACTAAAGTGCTTTCTGAAGCGAAAATTAATCTGAACAGAATAGTTTATGACGAAAAGTCCAGGCTGGAAAAATATATGAATTTATTGTTAAATAACTGCCCTTATTTGATATTGTTGTTTGACAATGAAGGTAAAGTTGCTTTTGCCAGCAATTCGTATCTGTTGAAAAATAATATAATGGTTTTTGGCATGATACGCGGAAAATCATATCGCGAAATCTTGCGCCCGTTTTTAGAAGAAGAAATTTTACAACAGGTTGACTTAGTTTTTGAAAACAGCGCCGAAGTAAATAAACAAGACTCCTTTAACCAAGAAATTGATTTGGAAAACGACGGTTATGTGAGGCATTATATAATAGAAACAACCCCTATGTTTAATGAGGACGGACAAACAGAAGGGGCAATGACTGTTTTTTATGATATTACAGAAATATTCCGGGCAAGAAATGAGGCCGAATACGCAAGGAGTATAGCGGAACAATCTGTTCGCGCGAAATCAGAGTTTCTGGCCAACATGAGTCACGAAATACGCACTCCCATCAACGCTATTGTTGGCATGACTTCTATAGCGAAAATGGCTCAAGATACTGAAAAAAAAGACTATTGTCTGGATAAAATAGAGACGGCCTCTTCTCATTTACTGGGAGTGATAAATGACATACTGGATATGTCTAAAATTGACGCGAATAAATTGGAACTGTCCAATGTAGAATTTAGTTTCGAAAGAATGCTGCAAAAGATAGTAAGCGTTATGAATCTGCGGATAGAGGAAAAACATCAGGAATTCATAGTGCATATTGACAAACATATTCCACATTTTCTGACCGGGGACGACAAAAGATTGACTCAGGTGATAACGAATTTGCTTTCCAACGCGGTTAAATTTACTCCGGAATACGGCTCCATATATTTGGATACATTTTTTCTGATGGAGGAGAATAATGTTTGCACTCTGCAAATTGAAGTCTGCGATAACGGCATAGGTATATCCAAAGAGCAGCAGTCGCGCTTGTTCAGTTCTTTTGAGCAAGCCGACAGCAGCACTTCGCGGAAATTTGGCGGGACCGGACTGGGACTTGCCATATCGAAAAGAATAGTCGAGCTGATGAACGGAAGGATATGGATAAGATCTGAGTTAGGCAAAGGGGCTACTTTTGCTTTTACCGTGCAAATGGAGCGCGGCAAAACAGTAAACCGCAACGGGATTCTCAGCTCAAGTGTGAATTGGAATAACATTCGGGTTATGGCTGTGGATGATTCTGCCGTTACCTGTGAATATTTTGAAGAGATCGCGGAACAGATTAATTTAAGGTGTGATACAGCTTTAAGCGGTGACGAGGCTTGCGCCTTGATTGCTAAAAACGGGACTTACGACATTTATTTCATAGACTGGCAAATGCCGGATGTGGACGGAGTTGAGCTTTGCCGGCGGATTCGTGAAAATATTTCTAATGACGCCGCGGTTATAATAATGTCTTCCGCGGAGTTGAGCGTTATCGAAAAAGAAGCTAAGCAAGCCGGAGCGACAGGATTTTTATCCAAACCGCTTTTTCCTTCGTCTATAATAGATTGCATAAATGAATGTTTAGGGCTTGATAATTTAATGGCCGACAAAGAAAAACAGTATATCGAAAACGCTGTTTTTAAAGGATACCGTATGCTGTTGGTGGAAGATGTAGAAATAAACCGCGAGATCGTCATTTCCATTCTCGAACCGACTCAAATTGAAATTGACTGTGCGGAAAACGGACTGGAAGCTCTGAAAATAATGAAAGAAGCACCGGATAAATATAATGTTATTTTCATGGATATACAAATGCCGGAAATGGACGGCTATGAGGCGACGCGGCTTATCCGCGCTTTTGAGTCCGGCCATGATGCTAAACAAGTTCCTAGTGTGGCTATGACAGCGAATGTTTTTCGTGAAGATATCGAAAAATGTCTGGAAGCAGGCATGAACGACCATATAGGTAAGCCGGTGAATTTCGATGAAGTATTGGACAAATTGCGTAAATATTTAGTTAAGATATAAATAAAAATAAAGAAGGGAGAACTACTGATGGACGCGACAGATTTGCCTTTTAACATATTAATTGGCCTACAATATGCTGCGGACAGCTCTGATTACCTGTTTATGCTGGAGGATAAAAACCAATACCACAACCATGTGGGGACTGTTCACGCCAGCGCTCAGTTTGCTTTGGCCGAAGCGACCAGCGGACATTATTTGAAACAGCAATTTTCGGAATTGCCTAACCTGATTCTTTTATTAAAAAAAGTGGAAAGCAGATACCGTAGACCCGCCCGAGGAAAGCTTTTTTCCAAAGCGGCTCTATACAATGTAAACAAAGAAGAAGTCATTGATTCGATAAATAAAAACGGAAAGGCTTTAGCTCACGCGGAAGCTTTTTTGTTTGATAAAAACGCTGAGTTAGTGATGCAGTCGTTATATGAATGGTATTTAATGCTGGAAAAGGAATAAATTAAACGGCTTTTTTCTGAAATAATGTTGCAATGTTTTTTGGTTATTGCTAAAATGAAAATACAACAAAGGAGTTGCTTTGCAACTCCTTTGTTGTATTTATGGAGAAATTTAAATAATACCGCCGGCGTGTTTTAATACTAATCCGCATACCCCTGCAGGGCACAAGATTAAATATGTTCCCTTAAAGCGGATTAGTACATACTATCTTGTGCCCCATAGGGGTATTTTCCTTAGCCGCAGGCAAATCTCGTGACCTTTAGGTTATATTTGTCTGCGGCTTTAATAGAGAATAGTATAACATTGAAACAATCCGCGTTTTTATTGCTGCGGCCCAACGTAAAGCATTGAGCTTGACAGAAAAGAAACAGCCGGGCTTTATTATTTATCGGCGGGGTATTTTGAAAAAGGGAGTGGTCTTGTGCTGTATCTGAACGTTAGGGACAAACAGCCTTTGTATGAACAGTTATATGAAAATATAAAAGGAGATATAATATCCGGGCGGCTTCCCAAGAACGCGGTATTGAAATCGCTGAGAGTTATGGGCAATGAGCTTAACGTGAGCAGAAACACAGTAGACCGCGCTTACCAGCAATTGATAGCCGAAGGCTATATCCGCTCCCTCCAGGGAGCCGGATATTTTGTGGAGGATATTGATAATGATTGTTTTTGCGACCCTTATCCGTATAAACAACGTACTCCGGAAAT
>JAISDD010000223.1 GCA_031265005.1 Syntrophomonadaceae bacterium
AAAAGGAACTTCTCCAGCGGCGACTGCCGCTGCGCTGCCGCCGGAAGAACCGCCGGGCACCCGTTCCAGATCCCAAGGATTATGAGTAGGGAAAAAAGCTGATTGTTCAGTGGAAGAACCCATAGCGAACTCATCCATGTTTAGTTTTCCCAAGATAAGCCCTTGCTGATCATTAAGTTTGTTGACTACTGTAGCGTTATACGGCGGTATAAAATTGTTTAAAATATGAGAAGCGCAGGTGGTCTTTAGCCCGCGGGTACAGAAAATGTCTTTCAAGCCATACGGAATGCCTTTGATACCTCTGAAAGTTTCCGTGTCGCATAAACGAGCTTGTTCCATAATTTTATCTTTATCTTCTAAAGTTATAAAAGCCTTAACAGCTTGGTCTGTTTTTTTCGTATGTTCATAAATCGACCCTACTAGTTCAACGGAAGAAATATGTTTGGACTTTAGCTGGTCGATCATTTGCTGCAGAGTTAATTCCCAAAGTTCCATAACAAACTGCTCCTTATATTATTTTTGGCACTTTAAACTGAGCCGCTTCCACGCTGGGACCGTTGGCCAAGAGTTCTTCTCTTGATAAGGGTCTGGGCTGTGGTTCGTCAGCGCGCAGCACATTATTGATAGACAAGATGTTAACTAATGGCTGGACTTGATCAGTATTTAGTTCCTGTAATTTATCCACATAATCAAGTATAGAGCTAAGCTGTTGGGCAAATTCGGTTTTTTCAGCTTCGCTCAGAGACAGCCGGGCTAATAAAGCTACATGTTCTACGGTCGATTTGTCTAAAGGCATATTTTACCTCCCGATAGTTTAAAAATGCTGGAGAATACCACATCATAGCATTGCTGATTAATTATGTCAACTGACGCAGTCTACCTCCAAATGTGACGCCGGCTGACATGCTTCTGCTATCATGCTGCTAATAATAGTTTATCAGATTCTGGGGCTGTCTGGTAATATTCTTTAAACTATTGCGGTATGCTTTAATTCTTTCGGGAATTTATTGCTGTGAGGCTTAGAATATGCGGATAAATATTATATAATAAATTACATGTAATAAATGTTATTAGTATAAATGACGCGCCGCAATTTTAGATAATTTCAATATTGAATGAGCAATTACACTATTCTTGATTTAAAACGCGGGCAAATATAGCCTAATACCCTTTCACCCGCTGTGCCCCCGCTGCGCGAGGACAAGCGAGTACAGGCAGGGCACTTAGGTCATACCCTGCCCCTTTCGGGGTGGGCACACCCTTACGAGCACAGGCAAGATAATATTTACTAACCTGCTCTAAAGGAAATAATTTAAGGCGGATTAGCATTACACAAAGGGGACGAAGTTTTAAGAATTTATGGAATATAATTTTGATGTAGAAAAAATAATAAGCCTCTTTTCCGAAAACGGGCCTATCGCCAGAAAAAAAGATAATTATAAGCACCGTTCCGAGCAGGTTAAACTAGCTGAGAGTATTTGCGGCGCTTTACATAATCAAGAATATTTATTAGCTGAAGCCGGGACCGGTATCGGCAAAACTTACGCTTATTTGGTTCCGGCTGTTTTTTGGGCTTTGTACAGTGAAGAGAAAGTAGTGATTTCCACAAAAACCAAAGCTCTGCAAAAACAAATCACTGACGTGGATATTCCGGAACTGCAGAAGATGTTAGGATGTAATTTCAAATGGGCGCAAGCCACAGGGCGGGAAAATTATTTATGTCTGCATAAATATAATCTTATAAAAAACGGACGCAAAAATCTGAATAAAGAACAAATTAAAATGACAGAAGCTATTTTGAATTGGGCGGAGACGACCGATACCGGAGACCGTCAGGAATTGAACCTTCCGGATCAGTTTATGAAAGAATGGGGAGTGGTGGGCGCTCACAGAAAAAATTGTTTAAAAGATAATTGCCGCTTTCGGGAACAATGTTTTTATGTGAGGATGCTTAAAAAGATGTATGAAGCTTCGGTGATAGTTGTTAATCACGCTTTGTTAATGGCGGATATTGCGGTAGGTTATGCTCTGTTGCCAGAATATCATTATTTGATAATTGATGAAGCGCATAATTTAGAAAAAGAGGCTTTTGACAGGTTGTGCTGCCGATTTTCGCGTTATGACACGGAGGAAACATTGAAAAGTTTATGCGGTGAAAACTTAGTTTCCGCAGGATTATTAAAAAACATTGAAGACTATTATCCCAGCTTGAGAACAGAAATAGCCGATATAAGGAATCTCAGCGCTTCTTTCCGGGAATATAACAATGAATTATTCGCTGAATTAGAGACGTTAGTGGATTTTGACGGCAATTTGAGCGGCATGAAGATTTTAGCTCCCGCTCAAGCATCGGAAGAATGCGGGGAATTGAGTGTGACGCATCAGAAATGGCAGGATACGATAAATCTAATTATAGAAAAGATGGGGAAATTATGCCGAAAAATAGTAGAAGGTGATTATGAAGAAGGGGACTTGTCGCTTACAATAAGTGTTTTACGGGAAATTTCCGATTATGCTTTTAAAAACATTGCCGAAGACAGTTACAACGAAAACTATATTCAATGGCTGGAATATGAACACGGAAAAGTAACGGCTTATTGCTCTTCTCCCATTAATGTAGGCGAAACTTTATCTGAGCGGCTTTATACTAATTTGGATTCCTTAATCATGGTGTCAGCTACTTTAGCCGTAGCGGGCGAGTTTGATTTTATGATTCGAAAACTAGGCTTAGAAGTGTTTGAGAAAGAGGATCGTTTGCGTACGGTTATGGAAAAATCCCCTTTTCCATATGATGAAAATGCCT
>JAISDD010000253.1 GCA_031265005.1 Syntrophomonadaceae bacterium
TGATTAGTGGTCGCTATTCCCAATTTTATCCTCTGTTGAGAAAGAAAATGGAGATAAGTCCTGACCCCAGGCTTTAACTCAATGCTGGCCGAATATTCATTCAGGGCCAAGTTTAGCCATTCCCGCACTACCGCTTCTTGCGAATCCGGCAACCCAAAACGGTCAATAGTATAAATAGCCGCCTTCTCAAAGCTCATAGTTTTTACTATTTCCACATAATCCTCAGGTACGCTGATATCGCGTTTATTTAAAAAAATATGATCTATTTTTTCCCATGTTCCCATGGAATCTATCAAAGTCCCGTCTAAATCAAAAATAGCCGCTTTGATACAAGACATCATATCACCCGCTCTAAGAAGAATTTAAAAGTTTGTAAAAAAGCTTACGTCGTTTTTACTTTCGAAAACAGTACTGTAAATGTGAAACTTTACCTAAATAAGTAAATCCGCCTGCTTTTGGGAAAGTATCCGCGATAAACCATGTAAAAACAAAACTCGCCGCCCTTTTACTTAAATGTGTACATCTATAATGTTTGCCAAAAACTTTTTCTAATACTAATCCTTAATTAAATCTGTTCCCTTAAAGCGGATTAGTACATACTATTTTCCTTATTCGCGGACAAATATTTGTCCGCGTTTTTAATCGAGAATAGTATAAAAGTCAGCTAGGGGTATTTTTAAACAAACCAAAGTAAAGGTACTCCAGCCAAACTATATCTTAAAAACTTTTTCCCAGCTTTTTTCCACATAAGCGTAAATATCGGTCAACGGTATTTGATTTTCAGCGGCGATACGCTGGCAGTCATCCGCTTCCGGCTTAAAGCGTTCGCGCCCGTCGGGAAGGCGAGCTGTTTTTACTCTTACCACGCCCCAAGGCGTCGATATTTCCCCCATTGAGCGTTCAACTACGCGCCTGGTTTGCAATGAAACACGAACCCCCAAAGATGTGGTATGATTTAGAATATAAGCAGAAAGCAACTCAACGCTTTCGGGCAAACAAATTACTGACAGCAAAACTCCTAAGCGGCCCTTTTTCATATTGATACCATTAGTAAATACTTCTTTGACCCCCGTTTTTTTTTGCAATTCCGCGCATACAAAGCTAAGCGTTTCCGCAGTCATATCATCAATTTGCGTTTCTAGCAAAGCAATATTTTCTTCCTGTAAACTCCCCTTTTCTAGATCCATCAAAACCATGCGCAAAAGGTTAGGCACATGGTCTGTTCTTTCAGAACTGCCGGCGCCGTAAGCTATTTTTTCTATACGGCCGGCGGGAAGGCTGCCGAAACTTTTAACTAAAGCCGATATTAAAGCTGCTCCGGTAGGAGTTATTAGCTCTATTCCCGCTTCCACACCATAGCAAGGCAGCCCTTGCAGTAAAGCGGCGGCGGCCGGCGCCGGCAAAGGGTAAGTGCCATGCGAGATTTTTATCAAACCCGTACTCCAAGGTACAGGTGAACAATACACCTCATTATTTATACTACAATAATCCAAACAAAACAAAGTCCCTACCACATCTACGATCGTGTCAACCGCTCCGATTTCATGAAAATGGACCTCTTCAACATCAATACCGTGTATGTCGGCTTCCGTTCGCGCTAATTTTTCGAATATCTCAGCTGCTTTAACATTTATAGATTCAGGCAAGTCACTTTCTTTTAACAATTGCAAAATATCGCGCAGATGTCTCAATGACGTATGAGCATGGTTTACAGAAAATTTCGAAGCGCTGATACCTTTCAGCACTACTTCATCATGCTGTAAATGAGCTGATATTTTCAATTTATCAATACACTGCTGTATTGCGTCCAGCGGTGTGCCTAAAGCTAAAAATCCTCCCAGCATCATATCTCCCGAAACGCCGGAAAAACAATCCAAATATAACGCTTTCAAATTTATCCACCTGCTAATATTTTATAATTTTTTCACATTAATACCTTATACTATTAAATATCCTCTGTAAACAAAATCCTCAAATAACATAATTAACACCCTAAATTATTTGAGGATTTCTTTATTCATCTTCATGTGGTATATTGTAGTTGATAATGGTAATCAAAGCGTAAAGTTGGCATTTTAAATAATCAGTAAATAAAACGCTATTCAAGTACTAAGCTAATATGAGGAGGAAATATTATGTCTATTTTCGAAGAATTAAAAAAAATAGTTGCTGAAATAAAAGATATTCCTGAAGACAATATCACCTTATCCTCAAGATTCGAAGAAGATTTAGAAGCTGATTCGTTAGATGTAATGGAAATGCTGATGGTGTTAGAAGAAAAATATGATATTCTCATTCCGGAAGATGAGACAGAGAATATAAAAACTGTCGGAGAAGTTGTAGATTTTATCGAAGCCCTTATAAAGAAGCAGTCCTGATCGGCAAACTTATTAGGGCGATTTCTCCGGTTTTGAACATGCTGTTTAATTAAAAAAATCTTTTACGATATATTTCCCCCATTTTTACCAGAAGGGATTCTAAGCATGAAAAGCTGGAAAAATATCCGCTATGACAGGCTGTTTTTTTTAATATTTATTATTTTTTTAATGATAAGCGGAATTTTTAAAATCGGCAATTATTTTTTTTCAAAAGTGGTCGCTCAAACTCTTTATTGGTCAAGTCATACGGAAATTGCTACTAAAGATGAATATATTTCACCACCCGCGCCTCCCTCCCAAGTGTTTGCTTCGACTATCACCTCCGAAGATTTATTCAGTAAAAACGTTTTTTTGCTGGAACGCGCTTCGAAAAAGACCATCTTGGATATCAACGGTGAAGACCTTATTTATCCAGCTTCTTTGGGCAAGATTATGACTGTTATAATAGCAATTGAAAATATCGATAATACTTCCGCCGTCATCAGCGTCAATCCGGAAATATTCGCGCCTCTTAATACAGCCGGAGCATCTATGGCTGGATTTTTACCTGGAGAAGAAGTTTCCCTCATGGATCTGATATATGGAGCGCTTCTTCCTTCCGGCGCCGACGCCGCCACCAGTTTGGCCTTATATGTTTCGCCCTCTGAAAGTGAATTTATTGAGCTAATGAACCAAAAAGCCTCTAAATTAAAGCTTCAAAATACTAACTTCAGCAATGTAACCGGGCTGCATGATATGCAAAATTATTCAACCGTTCAGGATTTGGCTATTTTATTGGATTATTCATTGGAAAACCCCATATTTCGCAACGCGTTCACTGCTCAAAATCATACTGTCAAAAGCACTAATATGCATCCTGAGGGATTCACCATGCTGAGTACTTTATTTAGGCGTTTATCTTCTCCGTATTTTGACGGAGGAGCTATCTTAGGCGGTAAAACCGGTTATACCCGCCAAGCTGGGTTATGTATGGCCAGTTTGGCTGAAAAAGACGGCAGCGAATTCATATTGGTCACCACTCAAGCCAGCGGAGACTATCAAAGCGAACCTCTTTTTATTACCGACGCTTTTACGATTTATACCAACCTGTCAATAGACTCCCCTTAGTTTTTTCTATAATTTATTCTAAAAATTTTACCGGCCAGATTAATCCTCCAGTAGAAATAGAAAGAATATTTTGAATAATTACACAATTTAATCGAATGATGTGATATAATGTCATCAATGATTTTTTCATTGATTGCAGCCTGTAATATTGGGTGAACTTTTGATTTTTATTTCTTTGAGGTATTATTGTGGAAAATCCGTCAAAAACTGAATTTGAATATTCCCTGATTTTAAGTGATCTGAAGTTGGATATT
>JAISDD010000005.1 GCA_031265005.1 Syntrophomonadaceae bacterium
TATTTTACCCCTCCCTTCTGCAATCAAGATTTTCTTGATTTATCTAAGGTTAATCAATTATTTCTTAATTGTCAAGTACGATTTCAAGTTTTTCTTGATTTTTTTCGAAGTATCCTGTAAACTTGGAAGCAGGAGGGAAAATGGCATGTCAACAATGGGACAACGAATAAAAAAGGCACGTGAAGCAACGGGCCTTTTACAGACACAATTAGCTGACGCGATTGATGTAAAATCGGCAGGAGTTATTAGCAATTGGGAAAAAGATATTAATAAACCAAATGCGGAAAGACTCATTTCGCTATGCAAGGTACTAAATATTGAATTGTCTTATTTATTGGATTATTACGGACCAGAAGAATTGCCAGTTTCCCCTCAAGAGCGTACTCACCTAGAAAAATACCGTGTTCTGGACGAACATGGGCAAGGGACTGTTGACGTTATTTTAGACCGGGAATACGAGCGCTGCACGAAAGGCGCGCCGCCTAAGGAGGTTGATACTGAGCTTGAAGCCTACCGCCGCGAATTGGAGGCGGAACAAAAAGGGGAAATATCATCAGTTTCAGACGTTATACCCTACGGGGCACAGGTAAAAAGAAACGCTTGACTAGGCGAAAGGATAAGTAAGGAGGGATTTTATGACACATGATCTGAAAGAAAAAGCGCACCGTTTGATTGATACTTTACCGGCGGAAAAGTTAGTATATGTGGTTGCTATTTTAACCGGTATGAGAGGATTAATGATAGATGAGGAAGAGCCGGACGAATTCGATTTACTTTTGCTCCGAGAAATAAAAGACGAGCATCCGTTTGTTTCATTTGAAGAATCACTCTCAAAAGCAGGGTTTTCCGTTAATGAACTATAAAATTTATTTTACAAAATCCGCGCAGAAGTTTATTGAAAAGCAACCGAAGGATATACAGCTGCGATTATATAAAGCAATTTATAAATTGCCTGTAATGGGAGACATAAAGCAATTAAAAAACCAGGAAAATAAATTCCGCTTGCGCGTCGGCGATTACCGGATAATTTTTACAATACAGTCCGTTTCATCTGTAATATTGGTTCTTGTTATTGGTAACCGCGGCGACGTGTATAAACGGATATAATTTTGAATCGCTTTCAAGAAGTATAATACTCTCGTAGGCGGCATTCCAATTGGTGAAAATAATTGTTTACAATGCGGTATATTTGCGGTATATTTGCGGTATATTAATAGTGAGGTGATTGAAATGTCTAATAACACAACTTACAATATCCGCATTGATTCCCGCATAAGAAAAGAAGCCGACGCGCTTTATAAAAGCATGGGTATGTCGCTCTCGTCGGCGGTAAATCTATTTCTTACACAATCAGTTATACAACGACGGCTTCCTATTGATAATGTAATCGCTGAACCACTTGGCGAGCCGCCGGCCGATGACGATTACCATTCCTTTACTTCTTGGGACCAGGCGAAAGAGTGGTTAAATGCTTAAACTCGAATTATCCGGTCAGTTCAAGCGGGATTATGCTTTGCTAACACACAGGGGCTATGACCTCACAAGGCTTGACGCTGTAGTGTTATTGCTTTTGCAACAAGCCCCGCTTGAACCACGGCACCGTGACCATCCGCTCAAAGGGAAATGGCGAGGACATCGAAGTTGTCATGTTGCCGCCGATTGGGTGCTGGTATACAAAGTTGACGGTGACAGATTAAAACTTATGCTCTCCCGCACCGGAACACACGTTGATGTGTACGGGCAATATTTGGAGGTACGCCAAATGCCTACTTTATCGGAACGTTTGAAAGAATTAAGAACCAGCAAAAAAATTTCACAAAAATTAATTGCTAAAGAATTAGAAATATCTGACAGAAATTATCAGCGGTACGAATACGGCGTTGTTGAACCTACATCCTCTACCCTTATTGCCCTGGCCGACTACTTCAACGTCTCTCTTGATTACTTGGTGGGCCGCAGCGACGACCCGGAACGGAAGTAAGCTATGAATTTTACTGTTACCAGCAGGGCCAAAAAAGCTTTACATCGCATGGACGCTGTCACCAGACGCAGAATAGTATACGCCATACAGAAAATACCTGAAGGTGATATCGCGCCTTTGAAAGGAGCGCCGGGATCCTTTCGTTTGCGGGTAGGAGATTGGCGCGTATTGTATTCCTGTCCTGATGATGTTACGATACAAATAGACAAAATTGCTCCGCGAGGAAGCGTTTATAAGGGGGTTTAAATATGTCCGTCTCTCAGCAAATAAGTATAATGATTGAGCAGTTAAGTAAATCAGACCAGCAACTGATCCTTGATTTAGCTAAACGCCTTGTCCCGGACGACGTTGCTACTCCTGACGACCTGGAAGCTATAGCGGCAGGCCATGAAGAATACCTGCAAGGAAAAACCGAACCGCTCTCAAGCGTAAACCTGGATTAATTTCCCGCCCGCAGCGTATATATATGGAGGGATTATAATGAAAGATGAGGTTCTCGTTGTTACAGATATTCTGCCGCGAGGACAAATTTATAAAGGGAGGTAAATATAGATGACTATTAGACAAGAAATCCATGCTTTTATTGATGATATTGAAGAGAGTAAATTAGCTGCGTTAAAGCCTTTGTTAAGTATCCTTGTTGATGAAGCCATAGTTATAGAAACTGACCTTACGGAAGAAGAGCGAACCCTTATTGCTCAGGGTATTGAAGAATACGAAAAGAACCCGGAGAGCTTTACACCGCTGGACTTAATTGATTAAGTATCGTATCGTTGGCGCCAACGATACGATACTTCCGGAGACGGTAAAAAAACGCCTAGCCAGGCGAAAGGATAAGTAAGAAAAAGTTTACCGCTAAATCTATTGACAAAAGTATTTGTTTATAATACAATAGAATTACAAACAAGTGCAAGGTGGTATAAATAATGGCACAAAACGCATTGATCCAAGTTCGTGTTGATGATGAGCTGAAACGAGAAGCCGACGCCCTGTTTTCTGATTTAGGTTTTGATACTCCCACAGCTATCCGTATTTTTTTGAGACACGCCGTTAAGCGTCACGGTTTGCCGTTTGAAGTAGGTCAACTTAGACCGAATGCCGAAACCATAGCAGCTATGGAAGAAGCTGACCGCATCAGCCGCGATCCAAATGTTAAAGGCTACACGGATGTTGACGAAATGATGAAGGAACTGCTATCCGATGTATGAGGTCAAGCCGTCCTCTAAATTTAAAAAGGACTTAAAGCAGGCGGCAAAACGGGGATACAATATCCCGCTGCTGACCACGGTAATCAAGCTGCTCGCTAACACCGGAACACTTCCGGCAATGTACAAGGACCACGCACTATCAGGCAACTGGGCAGGCCACCGGGAATGCCATATAACACCAGACTGGCTACTTATTTACAAAATTGAAAAAGACATACTGATATTAACTCTTACAAGAACGGGGAGCCATAGCGATTTGCTTGAGTAAGAGAAGCTCCGGCAGGCGGTGAAGAAAAACGCCTGACCAGGCGAAAGGATAAGTAAGGCGTTTCCCTCAATCAGTACACGCTCTACAAACTAAGCCATTAATTAACACTTTCGAAGGCGAGTAAAAGGAGAATCACATGGCGCAAATAACAAAACGCAACGGCAAAAAAGGAATATCTTACCTTATCCGAGTATCCTCCGGCTACAGCATTGACGGCGCCCAGCGCCGAAGTTCAAAGACCTGGACGCCGCCCGCCGGCATGTCAGAAAAAAAAGCCGACCGGGAAGCGCAAAAAGAAGCTATTCGTTTTGAAGATGAAATAAACGCTGGTAAAATGAGCGGGAACAACATAAAATTCCAACTCTTCGCGAAAAAATGGCTTAACGAATACGCCAAAAAACAGTTGAAAATAAAAACCTGGTCGGAGTACGAAAAACAACTTGTCCGTATCAACCAGGCGATCGGGCATCTCAAAATAAAAGACATCCGTACCGGCCACCTAAACAGTTTTTACAATAACTTACAGGAAGACGGCCTAAACCAGCGCACGAAAGGAAAACTATCCCCGGCCACCGTAAGAATATACCACCGGCTTATATCGTCTATACTCGGCAAAGCTGTCAAATGGGGTTACATACCTTTCAATCCGGCTGCTAAAGCCACCTTACCTAAACTGGAAAATAAAGAAGCCGTCTACCTGGATGAAACCGACGCCAAAAGACTGCTGGAACTTCTGCGTAACGAACCCATAAAATGGAGGACAATGGTAACCTTCGACTTGCTTTCGGGCCTCCGGCGCGGGGAACTGTTGGGGCTGCGCTGGGTGGACATAGACTTTCAAACACAAACCATCCAGCTGGATCAGGCTTCTTATTACATCTCCGGACATGGTATAATTACAGATACGCCCAAAAACAAAACGTCCAAGCGCCCGCTCAAACTATCCCGTTCAGCATTCATACTGCTAAACGAATATAAGCAATGGCAAGACGAACAAAAAAACCTTTGCGCCGAATACTGGAAAGACAAAGACAACCGCGTTTTTACCGGTAACGAAGGCGCTCCTATTCACCCTGACTCATTGACCAAGTGGTTTTCAAAATTCGTAAAACGTCTGGGGCTGCCTCCGGTCCATATCCATAGTCTGAGACATACCTATGCCAGCTTAATGATTGCGGACGGGACGCCGCTGGTCATCGTATCAAAGCGCTTAGGACATGCCCAGGTAAGCACTACCGCAAACATATACGCACATGTGATTCAAAGCGCGGACGAAAAAGCCGCTTTAGTTACTGAAAAATTTGCCGACCTGATAGCGCCCCAAAAAAATTTCAATAAGCCACAAATAAGCCACAAAAAACTTTTTCTCCGGTATAAGACACAAAAAATATAGGGCTTAAAAAGCCCTATAAATGCGGTTTCATATTGGTGGGCCATGTAGGAATTGAACCTACAACCTTCTGATTAAGAGTCAGCTGCTCTGCCTAATTGAGCTAATGGCCCTCGAGCTTTGCAAAGTTATTATACCGTCCAAAGAGGTATTAATCAAGTACTTCCTGAATTTATAATTAGACTAATAATCCCTGATTTTTTTTATAAACAAATATGTTTTACAGCGCCTTTACCGGAAGATACTTTCTTTCTGTTTCTTCATACTGAGCATGGCACAGTTCTTTTAATTTATATTTAAAGTCTTCCGCCGTTTCAGCTGCAACATAAAGCTGGATAGAAACTTTATCCGTGAATTCAGTATCGGCCGTTCCTATTATAAACGCCTGCAGCTTACTCACAAACTGATTATAAGCGGAATACTCCATGCTTATCAGCAGTTTTTCGCTGGGAACCATTTTTACGATTTCCGTTCGCGATAATGTTTGCTGAACAGCCTCCGTATAAGCTTTCACCAAACCTCCGGCTCCCAGTAAAGTCCCACCAAAATAGCGAATAACCACAGCAGCGGCATTGATCAGCTTAGCCCCGCGCAAAACCGATAATATCGGTTTGCCCGCTGTACCAGAAGGTTCATTGTCGTCGCTGAAACGTTCTATTATAACCGGGTCTCTGAAAATTCCGGCATAACAATAATGAGTCGCGCGGGGATATGACACACGTGCTTTATCCAAACACGAATTTAATTCGATCTCATTACTCACTGGATAGAGCATACCTATAAAACGTGATTTTTTAACAACAATTGTAGATTCACTTACGCTTTGAACGCTCAAATACTCTTGCATAGAAACACTCAGCTTATTTTACGCCATTATTTTATTCCAATTTTTCCGTACACCTTTTGACGCATTGCGCGGGGACCACGTTCAGCGTTCCGTTAACGGAATATACTCCTTGCGTTCCGCTACACAGTTATAAGCAGGACGAACAATCTTACTGGAATTAACCAGTTCTTCTATCCTGTGCGCACTCCAGCCGGCTATACGTGAAATAGCAAAAATAGGGGTGATGAGCTCCATGGGCAGCCCCAGCATTTGGTAAACAAACCCGCTGTAAAAATCTATATTGGCTGACACGCCTTTATACATTTTACGCTCCTCCTGAATTATTTGCGGCGCTAACCGGGCGACAGAAGAATATAATCGATATTCAGGCTCACGGTTTTTAACAGAACTCAATTTTTTAACAAAGGCTTCAAAAATTCTGGCTCGCGGATCACTCAAAGAATAAACCGCGTGGCCTATTCCATAAATCAGGCCCGAGCGATCGAAAGCCTCTTTTCTTAATATTTTTTTGAGATAAGCCGCTACTTCGTCTTCATCATCCCAATGTTTAACATTTTTCTTTATGTTGTCCATCATTTGGGCGACCATTATATTAGCGCCGCCGTGTTTTATTCCCTTCAAGCTTCCTAAACCTGCGGCTATGGCGCTATAAGTATCAGTACCGCTGGAAGAAACCACCCTTACGGTAAAAGTGGAATTATTGCCTCCTCCATGTTCAGCATGCAGTACCAGTGCCAAATCAAATATATGCGCCTCAAAATCAGAAAACTGCTGATCGTTGCGAAGCATATGTAAAACATTTTCAGCGGTAGATAAACTGGAGCTAGGCTGATGAATTATTAGACTGTCATCTTTCTCATAGTGATTGTAAGCATGATAACCGTATACCGCCAGCATAGGCAGACTAGCAATTAACTGCAAACATTGCCGCAAAACATTGGGAATAGAGTTATCTTCAGGATTATTATCATAATAATACAGCATTAAAACGCTGCGCGCTAAAGTATTCATCATATCGCTGCTGGGAGCTTTCAAAATAAAATCCCTGGTAAACTTAGGCGGCAACGAACGGTATTCACTTAAAATAGCGTTAAAATCATCAAGCTCCCGCGCGTCAGGCAAGCTTCCAAATAATAAAAGATAAACTACCTCTTCATACCCGAAACGCTTTTCTTTTACAAAACCGCTTACTATGTCTTCAATATCTATGCCATGATAATAAAGCTTGCCCTCCATGGGCGTTTCTACTTCATCTACCATTTTTTTAGCGGTAACTTTCGCTATATTGGTCAATCCAGTTAACACGCCGTTGCCTTTGATGTCCCTCAATCCGCGGTTTACTTTGAATTCCGAATAAAGTTCAGCCGGTATGATCCTTGATGAACACATTTCAGCTAGGTATTTAATTTTGGGTGTTATCGCGGAATAGTCAATCGTACTTGCCATAATATACCTCTTTTGATTGCTTGAAAAAATTCATCTACTTCGAATATTATACCATAACACGCCTGTACTGGAAATCAAAAAGTTAGATACAACTAAGTAACAATGCGCATTTAATAAATATTTTTGCCTTTGAAATACGGTGTACAAAAAACAGAATTGTCCTCTGGTTTTTGTCAAACTCAGAAATACAAGATAGGTGGTGAAAACAGTATAACCTCATTACATTCCATACATACCCCAGCGTATAGCGCAGAATCCGGCAAGTTGCGCTTTCTTTATCAGCCCTACGGAAAACATTCAAAAAACGATTTTCAGCCTTGTCCTATTCAGCAGGAAACTGCCGGGCTAATTTAGCCTGTCATCCGGCGCTCCATCTGTAGAAACATAAACTTCTGCCAAACATTATAAAATGTATTTAAATTATACTATTTTAATTATTGCATTTTATTAGCATAATTTCAATAGCTGTTTTGTTTTTTGAAAATATTTGAATTGATTTTTGGCTACAGTACAGTAAGAAACCGGCGGATAAAGAAACAAAGCGTTAAAGAATACGCGTGCGAGACGCGATAAACAAGATATGGGAACAGATTATAGAGGACGCCTGCATAGAGAATATGAGAAAGCGATACTCAAAGTATAAAAGACAAAGTACGATAACCGGGAGCTGAAAACAGAAAAGCGGTAACTGCGCCATCGCGTGGAGAGCTTGAAAGTACGCTGGAAAAGCGCATAGCGAGAGCAGCAGATGCCGCCGCCAAAGTTTGTTGCGCCATTAAACGCTAGGATATCAGAGCTTAAAGTATTGTAAAGGCGAAAGACAATCTTGGAGAGAATGTGTTTTTTTGTTCTAAAAATTTTAAGAGGTGATGAATTATGTCTCGTCATAACGAGGAAAAAAGGTTTTTAAGCATTCGAATCAAACTTGCCGCTTTAATTGTTTTATTTATCGTAATAACCGTTTTGGTCACGGAAATTTTCAGCTACCGTTCCAGCGTATCAGAATTGGAAATCGCCGTGGAAAAAGAGCGTCTGGATACCGCCGCTTTAACTGCGTCCAGAATCAACGGCGAACTTATGGAAGCCGTCGCCGTTGCCGAAACCGCGGCGCTGAACACGGTGTTTGCCTCTGCGGACGTAAACAATATGCTGCCGGCGCTAAGCGCGCTCAAAGACAGCAACGAAATTTTTTCCGTAGTGTTCATGATGGATGGAAATTATGACCGGCTGAACCATTTGGGCGAGTGGGCCAATCTTTCGTCTAGAAATTATGCCCAAGAGGCCAAAAGCACAAAAGAAACGGTTATTTCTAAAGAAGTAATCCTTTCGGCCACCACAGGCAAACCTTCGATCATGGTCCTCACTCCTGTGAAAGCAGCCGACTCTCCCGAAAGATACCTTGGCATCACGGTGGGCGTCGAAAATCTTCAAAAAATCATCATGAGTACAAAAGAAAGTGAAAGTACATACGCATTTGCTTTTGACGGGGTTTCTGGTCTCGTATTTGCTCATCCGAATACCGAACTCATCGGGGCGCTCAAACTTATCACTCCCAGCGAAAGCACAGATTTAGCCGTCCCCCCCGATTTGCAGGAAATGGCTAAAGCAGCCGCGGCAGGAGATTCTGGCATTAGAATATACGAATTCAATAACGAAAAAGTCATTTCTTCTTACGCGAACGTCTCGGGAACATCTTTAGGCGTGGCGGCGCGCATGAATCACTATGAAGCAATGAAAAGCGTTCGCGACCGCAGAAATCTGAGCATCATCATATCGTTCGCCGCAATAATTTTCAGCGTATTCGCGTCGTTTTTTATCACTAAGTTTATCACTAACAAGATTCAAGCGCTCGTTCTCGATGCCAGCGCCATTTCCAAAGGTGATTTTACCGTCATGGACCAAACAAAAGTTTCCGGTCATGACGAATTGGCGCAACTTCAGTACGGATTTGTGCATATGGCGCAGATATTGAAAGACTCCATGAAACGAATCGACAGCGCCGCAGGAGACATCGCTTCCGCCAGTGAAAAGCTGGAGATAAACGCGTATCAATCCGCCAAAGGTTCTGAACAAGTCGCCGAGGCTGTATCTCAGGTGGCACTGGGTGCGGCGGATCAGGCTGACGCCATGGATTCCGCAGTGGAGGTCGTCCACAATATCGAAGACGAGATCATAGATATCGAACATAACGCCTATGCGGTCGAGCACGTGATCAAGACCACCGCTTCCGTTGTAGAAAAAGGCGGCGGCGCCATATCAATGGCCATCGATTCTATTACGAATATCAACGCCAAGGTGCAGGAAACGGCGGAATCCATAAGAAGTTTGGGCGATTTCTCCGAGAAGATCAGCCAAATTGTTATATCTATTACCGATATTGCCACCCAGACCAATCTGCTGGCTCTTAACGCCGCGATTGAAGCGGCTCATGCCGGCGAACAAGGCAGAGGCTTTTCCATCGTTGCCGAAGAAGTCAGGAAACTCGCGGAAAAAGCCCAAGAATCCGCGGGTGGTATTTCCAATATTATAGATGAGATACAAAAACAAATTCAGATCGCCATAAACCAAATGGATAAAAGTTCCAACGAGGTGGAAAACGGAAAACGGATCATATTCGACGCAGGAGAATCTTTCGCAGATATCCAGCAGCAGATCAGCAATGTGGACGAGGCTGTGGCTTCCATCACCGGTAGTATTAAAAAGCTTTCCCACTCTAAAGACGAGGTGGCCGCCTCTGTCGAAAAGATAAAAACTATTTCCAATGACACTGCCAATAACAGTCAGACCATTTCGGCGGCTAGCGAGGAACAGTCCGCCGGTATGCAGGAAATCGTTGCCGCCGCTGAATCGCTGGCAAGTTTATCTAAACAATTGAGAGATATGCTGGAACAGTATAAATTTTAGCAAATCACGGACCCACTATCAGCCTTGCGCGAATACGCAAGGCTTTTTCCTTACATGATGACTTATACTATACTACATACAGCGCTTATTCGCGTAAATTCGCGTAAACCGGAACAAACAGAAAATATCGCCTGTTTCATACTACGCCAAACCAGCTTCCGCCAATAAATTCCCTCAATATGGAATTAGGCGGAACATGTTCAGACGGGGCCGCCACGAAGAAAGATAAGAATTTCAATAATCTCTGCGCTTCGGCAAACTCTTCCTGATCTTCGTTTATCTGCCTGAGCTGCGGTTCCACAAAAGGTTTCAAAACCGAAAGCTCGTATACCAAAGAAGAATTGAACATTATATCGGCGTTTTCCTGATACGGAAATATGTTATTTTCTTCACCCCTGCGGACGGATGGCCATATTTTTATGGTATCGGCGCTTTTGACTCCTCTGGTCCGCGCATCCCTTATAATACGCCGCATCAGACGGTTATCTGTAGTAGAAGTATAATTAGTGTTATCCAGATTTATTTGAGTAATGGCGCTTATATAAATACGGTATTTTTGTTTTGGATCGATTAAATAAGACAAACGGTCGTTCAATCCGTGAATACCTTCAATTATTATGAGTTCGTGAGCCGGCAGATGTATTGTCTGTCCTGACAAACCGCTGGAGCCGGTTTTGAAATCATAAAAGGGCAGTTCCACTTCATCGCCTTCCATCAAGCGTTTCAAATGCTGGTTAAACATGTTGATATTTATCGCTTCCAAAGCTTCATAGTTGAGTTCATTGTTTTCATCTACAGGCGTGTCAAGGCGGTTCACAAAATAATTATCCAGAGATA
>JAISDD010000016.1 GCA_031265005.1 Syntrophomonadaceae bacterium
AAACGCCGTCAGCGGATATATGATATGCGCCAAATCCAGCTTAAACAGAGCTGCAAAGTGGGCCATGACAAGGAGGCATCCCCTGAAATCAGAGTTCAAGGACAGATTGCTAACATCGATGTTCGGCACTCCGGCGGGCATCGTGCGCAAATACTTCGCCGAGGAGACCAGCGCGGCCCTGGCATCGACTAGATATGAAGTAATATCTCCATTAAAAGAAACGGCATAGTACTCGAAATCATGCATAAATATAATGCTGAAGTAGATGGAAGCGACCGCAAAACCCACAGAAAATATCAGGAGCGCCTCTTTTCTGTCAATCAGCATTGGCTCCCTGTACTTCAGCCACAAAGAGGCGTTTAATAGAATCATGGCGGCCAAAAAGTAATTTATCACCGACTCAACTGAGAACCCCAGCCAGCTCAAAGGGAAAAGAACCGTTATTATCACCCCTATTCCCAGCCACGGGGTGATATATAAATCAAACTTCTTCAGATCGCCGTTCAATAGCAATACCTTTACCGGATACCCCCAGAAATACAGCGTGAAGTACGCAACGATAAAACTAACGTAAATACTCAGCATCATTCTCACCCCTCATTGGCCGATGTCCATCCTCGCCAAATAAACATCGGAGATATCCCCGTCAAGCTCTATGACCAAGTCGTTCACTCCGCTACTGAAACTTACGCCGTCAAGTTTTAGGTACAGCCGCTGACCGACCGCTATTGATTCAACGATAAAATCGCCGTTTACATAAGCTCGCGCGCCCAAGGGTATCACCGCGTTTTTAAAGAACGTTATACAGATATTTGCGGGCTTATCCTTAATTGCGACAAATCGCAAACCGATCTTATTATCCGTAACGGCTCTCGCCATCAGGACATCGGGCGATGCGTCAATATAGTTCAATCCGAAGCTTACGCCGCTATAATCATGCAATATTATTGAATCCTCATCGACCCGGTATATTTTATATACTCCATTGGCAAATATCGTCTTGCCGCTGTTGATGGTGCGAAGGTTATCCTCCATCATCGGATTGGCGACGTATATGTCGCCGGGCTCGAAAAACTCCCTCATACTGCGGCCAAGCGACCTGCTGAAACCGCTGTTGTACGTTCTCCCAAACGGCGCGTAATACTCCGCCGTCCACTGCGCCATGATATCAGCGCAGTCAAGAATGACAGCGGATCCTGAGTAATATGAGTTTTCGCTGAAGTACCTCAGCACGGAGTAATCCCGGGTCATGACGCCGGGGGGGGTTGAGACATATGTTGCCCTGATGCTCAGCACAAAAAAGATCAGGAAAATAACAGCCGCTACGGAATGTTTCCCTCCGAGTGGCCGCAAGTGAAGAACCGATTTGCGCTCAGGCGCGCCGTCATTTAAAAAATCTGTAAAATTTTTGTAGAAAGAGTCCAATTTTTCCTTCAAGAATCTAATAAACATAATCACCGTAATAAATGAAAGTGATATCGCTGACTTATAAGCATTGTACGACGATGCGCCTCCGTATTTGAAGTATTTAAAACAAAAAAAGATATACAGGAAAAGATATGAAAAACAGCAAATGGATAAAAAGGACATCGGTCCCTCCCTCTTTATCTGGCGTATCAACACGCAGAAAAGCAAAAGGTTCGCGAATAACAGCATCGCGAATCTTCCGTTTGGCGAGGTCATGGCGCCGTATGCACCGGAAATGTCGTAAAAAGTCGCAATATGCATCGCCCAGCCTGTAAATACGCTTTCAAAAGCAAAAAATAATTTCATAAAATTTATTATTACCGGAATATTTATTACGGTAAATAAACCGGCGACAAGGCCGGTATTTTTCCAGCATGCTTTTTTATCGTATTTTGGATTGAAATTGACAACGCAGACAAACACTAAAGCGGGCACTATCGGATACGCCAGCGCCTCGATGTAATTCAAACCATTGACCGTCAGGACAAACGCCGTCAGCACACATGTCCTGGGATCAAATTTGCCCCTCTCAAACATATAAAACGCCAGATAAACGGCCAGAAGGACTATGCCTATAGAAAACATCTGCCCTGTGAAGCTGAAGAAGACCAGCCGCTGGTAGAAGTTGTTGAAAGCCAACATCCCCAGCAACAAAAAGGGGACTACAATGTTACTCGTTTTATCCATAAACAACCTGAATATAATGACGTTCAAAAACATTATAAAAGCCGATATAAAATAGAATATATCCGCCAAATCCGCTCCAAACAGCGCCGCAAAAAGGGATAAAACAAATAAACACCCTCTAAAGTCAAAGTTCAGGGATTGGTCGCTTGTCACGATATGAGGGATTCCCAATGGGCGGTCATTTATATAATTGGCGGATGATACGAGCGCCGCTTTAGCATCCAGAAGATAAGATGAAAAATCAGCTACATTTGTAACAGCAGCATACTCAAAACCCTTCAAATACAGGATACTGCCATAGATACTGGCCACTGTAAAGCCTATCAGCGCTATCAAAACGGCTTCCTTGCCGCCGGTCATCATTGGCTCCCTGTATTTCAGCCACAATACGACGTTGATCGCCAGTACGGCGGCAAAAAAATAGTTTGCTGCCGATTGGACCGAGAAGCCAAGCCAGCTCAAAGGAAACAGAACCGCGATTATCACGCCTATTCCCAGCCATGGTGTGACGTACAGGTCAAACTTCTTAAGATCATCATTCAATAACAATACTTTTACCGGATAACCCCAAAAGTATAGGGTAAAGTACATAACTATAAAGCTTATATAAATATTTAACATTGCGGACTACCTCAATTAAAAAGAATTTTAGAATAACATTTTCTTTGCGCTCAATTATACCAGCAGATCACTAAGTATAGTATAAACGCTTGGAGACCATGAACAGTTTCTGTCTGAGTTCCCTGCGCACGATCAGTTTCGGATCATTGCTCTTCCTTGGCATATCAAATACCTCCGTTCAGATGCTCTCATTCTGCACCCTCGCGGAGGTTTACACAATCTTTAGGACAGACTCTTTAAATCCATCTTCACAACATCAGATCATTAGCCATAAATAAATCACTTATAATTTCTGTTGGCTAACACATACTTTATATAGGAAAAAAGGCTTCTCCCCTCTGATTTTCTATGCAAATACACATAAACAAAATAAAACCATATTTTATAAAAAATATTCGGGCGATAATTAACCAATTTACTTATTAATTTACCAGCCTTTGGGAAAAGAACAGCGGTTTGGAAAAAATACATATAATTTTTTATTTTATCAGCGTCGACATTCTTAAGAACAGTCTTCTCCAAAATAGTTTTAGGAATATCATCATACGAAAAATCAAAATCCAAATACCCTTTTTTTATTGCCTGCGCTGTCATCCTTGTTCCCGGCATTGGCGTAAATATTGCGGCTCTTGGAAAATCAGCCTTCATTTTTATATTTATGTTTATGGTATCCCATATTTCTTGCTCTGTTTCTGAGAGTAGGCCTAACATATTATATGTTCTGAAAGGAATTCCATATTTATGCAATCTTTCGGCAACGCTAAACAATAATTCATTGGAGTAATTTCGGTTTAATATATCCTTTCTCACCCTTTCCGAACCTGATTCCACTCCAATTGCCACGCAATAGCAATTATACTCCGCAAGAGTAGATATGACATTTTCAGTAGCAAGTTCAGGTCTAAGCAGGACTACAAATGGCAAATTGACATTCTCAGAATATTTTTGTAAAAAACTTTTCATCCAAGCAATATCAATGCCGAATGTATCACTATTGAAGATTACAGGGTTTTTTGCGAATACTTTAATAGTTTCTTTTATTTCTTCCACGGCACGCTCTGCGCTCAAAGCTCTGATCGTTTTACCCAAGCCCTTATGCAGGGTCTTATATCCATCATTGAAACAATAAGTGCAATTGTAGGGACAACCGCGTATTGGAAGGACTACCGGAGACGCAGTTAATATAATGGTATTTTTATAACAACTCCAATCGAGCATCGGTAAGTTATCAAGTGGGTCTATAAGAGGTCTCTGGGGATTTTTAATTATTTCACCGTTAATTTTGACATGTAGATTTTTAAACAATCTTATTTTTTTAGAACCATCTTCCCAACCTTCATTAAGGGCATCCATGATTTCGCCGATAACCTCTTCACCCTCTCCTCGGCAAACAATATCTATGCAACTTTCCTCAATAATTTCAGGAAAAAATGTTGGATGCGGTCCTCCAAGAATTATCGGAATTCCAGGGTATACTCTTTTGATTGAATCGGCAATTTTGACCGCATCCGAATGGATACCAGTCATACAAGAAAACCCAATAATATCTGGTTTTTCCTCACGTATGACCAACATAGTATCCGCGTCATTTTTATATAAGAGAAGACAAAACTCGTGCCCCTTCTCCTTAACAGCGCCGCACAAATACGCCGTGCCTATATAGGGTGCTCGCTGCAACTGTATCATCATAAATTTAGCCAAAGTTCATCCGCCTTGAAAATTAAGATAACTATCCTCAGTAGGCAAAGCATTTGAGGATAGCTCAAGAAACAAAATTGGAGATGGTATTGAACAACGCTTTACCTTATTTGACAGCAAGTCCAATAACCAAACCCCAATTAGCACAAGCGCAACATTTCTACCTTGGAATTACCCTAACACCTGTTACATCAATAAATGCTTAATTAGTATATCTTATTTTCCGCGAACTGTCCACATACCCCTCAGACCACAGCAGGGCAACAGCATTTACTTTTGAGCGAGTAAGAATCAGAATAAATGAATGAATATACAAAAATTGAAAGAGGAAATATCGGAAGTGAGCGATCCGCGGCGTGCGTACGGGAATCTTCGCCATAAGCTTGAGGACATAATTATAATAGGGCTGTTGTCGACGATTTGCCCGGGAGAGGATTTTGCCGACATGGAGGAGTTCGGCAAAGAACGGGAAAAGTGGCTGCTTGATTTTCTCGAACTGCCCAACGGGATTCCATACAGCGATACGTTCCATGTAACGGGCTTACGGCTATGAACGAGGCAAAGCGATAGAGCAGCGAAGAATCAATAAACAGGGATGTGAACGCCCGGAATGGAAGATTTAGCCGAAGCGCGGGTTTGGTGGATACGTTATTATTTGAGAGGACGATTTCGTCCGGTACGTTGCGGGGAGCATGGAAAGTGGGCTTGAGGTTCAAGAATTCGGGGGGAAAAACAAATGACAAAGATAATGAAGGCGCGTAAAAGCGGGTTCACACTCGTGGAGCTTTTGATAGTCATCATGATCATCGCCATCCTGGCCGGCATGACGATGCTCGCCACGGGCGCGGCGATCGACGGGGCGGAGGCCGCGAGGGTCATCAACGACCTCCTCAGCATGAAGGCCGCGGCGATAATGTTCTGCCTCGACGAGGGGCATTGGCCGGATGAAGCGGCGGGCTCAGGCGCCTTCAATTCGGCCAGCGCGCTTGCCCGGAGCTTCGACCGCTATACCGACCGACCGCTCCTCGGCGGCGCCGGGAGATATGCCAGTATTCAGATAGATTCGGGAAATCTCGGGTCAACCCCCAGGACATTCATCGGGTTAGAGCTGGCGGGCAACACCGCAAAGGCTGGAGTGAGGCAGAAGCTCCGCGCCAGCGCGCAAAACAGCGGCCTGTACGGTACGCCGGCCGGCGGCGGCACCCCTATGTACGACGGCGCCGGAAATGTAGTATGGACTGTCATGTACTGATTTGAAATCAGGGGCCTAAAGGGTGAGACTGCGGGGCGCCGCCCCGCACCCCGCCAGAGGAACTAAGCCCCTCTGGACTCCAATAATATTATTTAGCTGAAGATTTAGAACCCGCGCCGATATTTTCTCCACATAGAGCCCCGGCGCAAGATTTATTCCGCTCTATGTGCTATCATTCCACCGTCACTATTAATAATAGAGG
>JAISDD010000046.1 GCA_031265005.1 Syntrophomonadaceae bacterium
CTTTCATCTGGCGCCTCAATTTCTAAGAATCGTCCCTGCCCAGGAAAAAAGTTAAATAGTACAACAAAGTAGCTACCGAAGATAAAGTAGCCGCGACATACGTGAACGCCGCAGCGCTCAAAACTCTTTTTACGCCGGGCAGTTCTTCAGCGGAAACCAAACCTGTATCGCTCAGCTGAATTATAGCTCTTCTAGAGGCGTTGAGTTCTACCGGCAATGTGACTAAATGAAACAATACCACGATAGAAAAAAGAATTACTCCTACTAATATTAAATTCATAGACTGCAATATAAAGCCTACAAAAATCACAGGGAAAGAGGCGGACGAAGCAATATTAGTCAATGGCACGATTTTATGCCTTAAGGCCAAAGGCCCATAACTCTGGCTATGTTGTATAGCGTGGCCCACTTCATGGGCTGCTACCCCAATCGCGGCAATAGATTGATCATCATAGACCGATTGTGATAATTTAACGGTATGGCTGCGCGGATCGTAATGATCAGTTAAAGTTCCCGACGCTTTTTCTATTTTTACATCAGACCCGATGCCATTATTTCTAAGAATAGTACTTGCAACCTGCGCGCCGGTATAACCTCTGGAAGCCCTAATTTGGGAATAACGGTGAAATGTCGATTTTACTTTGCTCTGAGCATAAAAAGACAATATCAAAGCCGGCAACATAAACAACAAATAAGTCATAATTAAAAATCATCCTCCTTTATTAAAAGTCAGCAAAGCTGATTCCAGTACGTTTAAATCAACATCGGTATCTACACAAGGTCCTTTGGTAAAACAGTTCAACACTCCAACAACAGGTATCATTCCGCTATCTTGGATTCCGGAAGACAGGTCTCTTTCACAAGCTACCGCTATAACGCCCCGAGGTCTATTTTCTGAAATATATTTTCTGGCCATGGTGCCTCCGGTAGCTATTTTAAGTATTATATTATTATCTTCGGCAATTTTTTTAATCTCTCCAATTTTACATTGACCGCACGAACGGCAGTTATTGATATCCATGGTTATTTTATGGCTGCATTGCGAATTCTGTAAACAATGCGGCAAAAGAAGCAATATCTGATCATTATTTATAATTAAACGCTTTAAGCCCACTATATGATTATTAACCTCAATAAATGATTTCAATATCCTTTCTCTTTTTATACCGAAAATTTTCCCGGTTACTAAAGTTAGAGGAAATAAAACCTCATTAACCAATCTTACCAAATGATCCAAAGCAGGCATATTGCGCGATTGTTTGATCATAAATATTAAAGCGATAATTCCGAAACTGAATACTAAAACAGCTCCCGCCATGAATATAATTACCGCGATTAAAAGGATTTTATTGACGAATAAATATCGATGGGCAACCAAGTAGTATCCCAGTATAATCACCAGCATTACCAAAAATAAACTTAAACCCAGCAAGCCTATGTATATTCTTTTAGAAGTCTTCATATTTTTCCTCTTTTAAAACGGAACGAAAATTCATAAACTTCATCAGTTAAGCGTTTCCAAATATCCCGGTCTCTATTCTCATTCCCAACCAGAAATCCAAAGCCTTCATTCTTTTTTTCCCTGTTTTTTGAACTTCTAATATTTCCAAACATCCGTCTCCGGTCTGAACCAACAGCCCTTCGTCCGTTTTTTCTATAAATTGCCCTGAAGAAGCATTTATGCCCTCTTCTCTCCCGCTTACCCTTGTTTTAAATATTTTTACATTAACTCCGTTAATGGTCGTATAAGCTCCCGGAGCGGGACTCAAAGCCCGTACCTGATTGTGAATCGCCTCAGCCGAATATTGCCAATTAATTTTTTCATCTTTCCTGGTTATCATACGGGCATAATCATCCGCGGCTGGTCCTTGTTTTACCGGACGCAATGATCCCGACAGCATATCATCTATAGTACGAAGCAAAAGCTTCCCTCCCATAGCGGCCAAAGCGCTTTCCAAACTGCCATGGTCAATATCCTGGTCGAGCATCATCCGCTCCTGCCTCAGTATATCTCCTGTATCCAAGCCATTATCCATCATCATTATAGTAACGCCAGTGTAAAGCTCACCTGCCAGCAAAGCTCTTTGTACCGGCGCCGCCCCGCGATATTTCGGCAGCAGGGAGGCATGAACATTGATACAGCCATAAGGCGGCAAATCCAGTATACTTTCAGGTATCATCTGTCCGTAAGCCACTACCACAACCAAATCCGGATTCATCAACGATATTTGCTCAACAGTATTCTGATCCTTGATCTTTTCAAATTGTAAAACCGGCAGCCCTTTTTCCAAAGCAAGTTTTTTAACCAAAGTAGGCTGTATTTTTTTCCCCCGCCCTTTGGGACGGTCCGGCTGAGTAATAACCGCTTCCACTTTATGCGGCGATTCTATCAAACTGACCAGAGACGGCAGAGCAAATTCCGAAGTTCCCATAAAAATAATTTTCAATAAATATTTACCTCATATGTTAACCTTGTTTTGCCTTATACTTTCAGCCAAGTCAATAAATAACATTCCATCCAAATGGTCTATCTCATGCTGAAAAACACGAGCCAACGCTCCTTGCGCATCATAAACAACTTCTTCCCCATTTTTATTAAGCCCTTTTATCTTGACCCGTTCCGCTCTTTTAACCAATCCTTCAATATCAGGTATGCTCAAACAGCCTTCATTAGCTGTCATTTCTCCTTCACGGCTTATAATTTCAGGATTTATTATAGAAATAAGATTATCTCCAGGATCAAGCACAATAACACGTTTTTTTACTCCAATTTGCGGAGCGGCCAAGCCTACGCCGTCAACATCATACATGGTATCAATCATATTGTCAATCAACCTTAATACCCCGCTATTAATCGATTTCACCGGTAAAGCTTTCTCTCGCAGTATCGTGTCCGGCATGGTAATAATTTTATAAACTGACATTGGTTTCTCTCCTTACATAGTCATAACTGGATCCATATCCACTTCGATACGGGCCGTGTATTTTTTCTTTTCTTTCAATATATGCTTGCCGATACTCGACAGTAGTATGACATTA
>JAISDD010000188.1 GCA_031265005.1 Syntrophomonadaceae bacterium
TTTAACGGTGGGGGTAATAACTAAACCGTTTTCTTTTGAAGGAAAAACGCGAGTGAACCAAGCCGAGAGGGGAATCCAGGCATTATCCCAAGAAGTGGACAGTTTGATTAAGATTCCTAATGACAGGTTGCTGCAGGTGGTGGATAAAAATACTGGCTTTAATGATGCTTTTAGAATTGCCGATGATATTTTAAGGCAAGGGGTTCAAGGTATATCTAATTTGATTGCTGTACCTGGAGTAATAAACTGTGATTTTGCTGATGTGCAGACTATTATGAAAGATACTGGCTCCGCTTTGATGGGCATAGGTGCGGCTCATGGAGAGAATAGAGCGGCCGAAGCAGCTAGGATGGCTATTTCCAGTCCGCTTTTGGAAACTTCTATTGAAGGCTCTAGAGGAGTGCTGTTTAATGTCAGCGGAGGGGAAAATCTAACATTATTTGAGATTTATGAAGCTGCCGATATTATTCACCAAGCGGTTGATGAAGAAGCTAATATTATATTTGGCGCTAATATTGATCCGGATTTAGGAGAAGAGGTAAGGATAACGGTTATTGCTACAGGATTTAGCGCCGGGCGCAACCAGCCGTTTATAGATATGCCGTTTAAAAAGTTGGGCAATATAAGTAAAGGATCCTCAGCGTCTTTTAACGAAAAAGCTGATTTAGACGGACCGTTTCGTAAACGGGGAACTACCAGTAAAGAAAATACTGCGACTCCGTTTAGTGAAAGGTCGGATTTAGATATACCGCCTTTTCTGAGAAGAGGTAAATAGTAATAAAATCTGCAAACGCATACGTTAGTACATAAAGTAATTTTTTATAATTGCGAAAAACATATAAACGGATAAAAAAACTGAGCAAAAGGCTCGGTTTTTTTATTTTTTTGTTAGTTAAAAATTTTCCCCCCTTCCTTTAAGCAACAAAATCAACAATTTATTATTGGTAAAATATGTATGTATTACTGCGAAAAGGTGAGCATAAAGATAAGAAAACTGATTGTTGAATATACCGAACACGCCCTGAAAGCCTGCTTAAAGAGGAGCATTGATAATTCCGCTGTTGTTGCCCGAAAGCAGTGTTGGCAGAAAATTGGCTGGGGTTTTTATACTATTCTTTATTAAAAACGCGGGCAAATATAACCTAATACCCTTTCAGGGCACTTAGGTCACGAGATTTGCCCGCGGCTAAAGAAAATACCCCTGCGGGGCACACCCTTACGGGCACAGGCGAGATAGTATATACTAATCCGCGCTAAGGGAACAGATTTAATTGCGGATTAGTAATAGTAAAGAAGAGTTCTGGTATATATCCATCATATTCAGTAAAAAAATTATCTTTCAGGTATTTAAATGAGTGAGGTTACAGTTTATGCTGATCTGACTTTCTTGGTTAATTTTGTTTTAGATTTGTTGATATTGTGGGTAAGCGCGCGTTTATGCGCAATTAAGCTGCGGCCCAAACGGTTAATAATATCATCGCTGCTGGGAGGGATTTATGGAACCGGAATCATAATTTCCCCGGAGGCCTGGTATTATAGCTTCGGGGTTAAAGTATTAATGTCAGCGTTCTTAGTGTACATAGGGCTGAAACCACTATCAATAAAACAACTGGTAAGCGGAATGATATATTTTTACCTGCTTTGTTTTGTTACGGCAGGGGCGGTTTGGGGATTGGCTTTGGCCAATGAAGGGCAAACGATTAACAATATTTGGTATTTATTGCTCGCAGGAATTATATTGCTTATTTTATTGGGTTTGGGGGCTAATAGCTATGTAGAAAGAAAAGTGCTTCCTCATCGGTTGAATTATAAAGTGCGTCTGATCTTTTCTGAAAGTAGCAGTTGCGATGGAATTGGTTTTTTGGATACCGGCAACGGTTTAAGGGACCCTTTGAACGGGAAGCCGGTAGTAATTGCCGAGTATGACTTTCTGAAAAAATGTATACCGCCGGATTTACAGGAAATTATCGAAAAAAGTGGATGTGAAGAAGGGATATTAGAGGTTGTAGAAGATTGTTCCTGGAAAAATCGGCTGCGCATAATTCCTTATTCGTCTGTAGGCAAAGAGGCAGGGATTATGTTAGGAATACGCGCCGACAGGATTTTGGTCAACAAAGAAAACCGCGAGATGAAAAAAGAAAATGTAGTAATAGCTATTTGTTTGCACAAGTTAAATCATGATGACAGTTTTTGTATGCTGATACCGTCTGCTTTAATAAAGGAAAATGGAGGGTAAAATGAATATTTTGAATAAGTGGTACTACCGGCTTAAAGCTTTTTTGCTTACATATTACTTCAGAAAAATATGGCCGGAATATGTTCATTATGTTGGTTCTACTGAAGTTTTGCCGCCCCCTTTGCATAAACAGGAAGAAATGGATTTGATCAGCCGCTTGGCTAAAGGGGATATGGCTGTAAAGCGCGACTTGATTGAACATAATTTGCGCTTGGTAGTATATATTGCCAAGAAATTTGAGAATACTGGCATTAACATTGAAGATTTAGTTTCTATAGGGACTATCGGCCTTATAAAAGCTGTCAATACTTTTGACCCGAAAAAGAATATTAAATTGGCCACATATGCGTCCCGCTGCATAGAGAATGAAATTTTAATGTATTTGAGGCGTAATTTGAAAAACCGCATGGAAATATCTCTTGATGAACCGCTGAATGTAGATTGGGATGGGAATGAATTACTGTTATCGGATGTACTTGGTACTGAAGGAGATATGATATATAAAAAAGTGGAAAGCGACGCGGAAAAGAATTTGCTGCGCCAGGCAATGCACAAGTTGAATAAGCGTGAAAAAATCATAATTCAATTGCGTTTCGGGCTGACGGACGGAAAAGAAAAAACCCAAAAAGAAGTGGCGGATATTTTAGGTATTTCACAGTCTTACATTTCACGTTTAGAAAAAAGAATACTGAAAAGATTGCAAAGAGAGATCAGAAAAATAGAATAAATAATTGTCGCATAACCCCTGATTTTAAGAAAAATGGTTATTTTAGAAAAGCTTTATATCTTGGGAATAATTAAAGCTGAGATAGTAAATAATCTAATAACAACCAACTTAAAGACACAATAAGGGGTGAAACTTTTGATTAATAAAGTTGAGATATGCAATGTAAATACTTCCCAATTACCGTTCTTAAAAAATGATGAAATGCGCCAGTTATTTGCTAAAGTTCAGAATGGTGATCAGGAAGCCAGAGATACTCTAATTCATGGCAATTTGAGACTGGTATTAAGCGTAATTCAACGTTTCAGCAATAGAGGAGAATTTGTTGATGATTTATTCCAAGTCGGCTGTATAGGGCTTATCAAAGCCATTGATAATTTTGATTTAGGTCAAAACGTTCGATTTTCAACTTATGCGGTGCCAATGATTATCGGGGAAATAAGGCGTTATCTGAGGGATAATAACATAGTGCGGGTATCAAGGTCATTGCGGGATATTGCTTATAAAGCATTGCAGATACGAGAAAAAATGACTAATGATAATTCAGTTGAACCTACCTTGGCGCAAATCGCGGAACAATTGGAAGTTCCCAGAGAAGAAGTAGTATTTGCCCTGGACGCTATCCAAGAGCCGGTGTCAATTTTTGAGCCTATATTCAACGATGGAGGGGACCCTATTCTGGTAATGGATCAGATAAGCGACGCTAAAAATAGCGACGAAACTTTATTGGAAAATATAGCTATAAATGAAGCTTTGAAAATGCTTAACGAAAGAGAAAAAAATATTGTGGCTTTACGTTTTTTCCATGATAAAACCCAGATGGAAGTAGCTGAAGAAATAGGTATATCTCAAGCGCAAGTTTCCCGATTGGAAAAGGCGGCGCTTAAACATTTAAAAAAATATATATATAATTATTGAGGTAAACAATAATGAAAATAAAAGAATTATTAATAGTATTGGTTTTTTTATTATTAATAAGCGCAGTTGTAGATCCGATTTTTGAGGCTGAAAAAGCTTTTACCATCGATAATTTAGTACAAGCTGGTTTAACATATGACCTGGAGATTATGCATCCATGATTTTCTATGGACCTCCTATAGTACCGATTTTGTTTTTACTGTTTTCGGCGCGCAACATACCGCTTTTCCACAACTCCCAAAAAATACAGACTGCTGTTAGTGATGTGGCGGCCACATCCGAGATTGGCGGTGAAAGCCATACTCCCTCCAAACCCAAGTATTTAGGCAGTATTAGCAATAAAGGGATAAGAAATAACACTTGGCGGGTTAAAAGTAATATGGTAGATTGTAATGGTTTTCCGATAGCTTGGAAATAACCGGAGCAAACAACTTGAAAACCCACAATGAACATAACAGCAAAAAACATAAGTAATGCGTGTGTGGCCATAGCAGTGGTTTCTGGTTCGTTGGAGGTAAACAGGCCAACCATTTGGCCGTTGAATAAGCGAATTGCGCCCCAGGAAATAACAGATAAAATAGTAGCGTAAATTACTGATTTTTTCAGAGTTTCACGCACACGGTAATACTGACGCGCGCCATAGTTATAACCAATGATAGGCTGGGCGCCTTGGGCCAATCCTACAATGGGCATGACTAATATCTGGGCCAGGCTGCCGACGATGCCGAAAGCGGCTAAAGCCACATCGCCGCCATATACTACCAGGGTACGGTTTAGAATAAATTGCTGAACGCTGGTGGTAACTTGCATGGTAAAAGGCGCAAAACCGATAGCGATTATGCTGCGCACGTGATGAATTCGTATAAACAAATTATGAAAGCGGATTTTCAAATAGGAATGATTGGGCCTGAAAAAATAAGACATGACCCAAATGACCGCAAAAATTTGTCCCATTACCGAGCCTAAAGCGGCGCCTTGTACTCCCCACCCTAAACGCATAACAAAAATATAATTAAAAAATACATTGACGATTCCCCCAAATAACTGCGTGAGCATTGCGGTAACCGGATTGCCTTCAGCGCGAATAATATTGTTCATTCCCATACTTACAGACATTAAAATCACGCTGGGCATTAAAATTTTTAAATAATCTATCGCATATGGAAGCGTAGACGCGTCTGCTCCAATAAAAATTAACAAAGGTTCTATATAAAAATACATGCAAGCGCAGCAAATTACAGGGATCAAGACTAAAAGGCTCAAAGCGTTGCCCATAATAGCTTCAGCTTCTTCTGTTTTTTGTTGCCCTAAGCGTATAGATATTAAGGTAGTAGCCCCTACGCCGATCAACATTAACAGCGCCATAAAAATAATAAAAATGGGAAAAGTCAAAGTAATGGCCGCGATGGCAATACCTCCCACAGCATGGCCAATAAAAATCCTGTTTATTATTACGTATGAGGCGTTGGCCAGCATACCAACAATAGCAGGTACGGAAAAAGTCCATAATAAACTGTTTATACTGCCGGTACCCATGATTTCAGTGCGATTTTCATTTTTATCTGGCGCCGTTGGCGCTTTGCCATAATCATTGTTTTTAAAAGTCATTTAACCATACCTCCGATGTTTGGTAGGTGACAAAAAATCTTTCATATGCAGATAAGTAGAATTTTATGCTTTTGGCTGATATAAGTCAATACAAGACAAAGTTAATGAAGTACTCTGCTTTATGTGAAATGTTACAGTACAGTGAAGAAACAAGCGGATAAAAACAAATCGCTTATGAGGCTCCTTTCGCCGACAATCAAACGAGATACGAAAAAATTAAATGTATGAAAAAAATTGAAAAAATGAAGGAAATAAAGAATAAATTATGTAAATTAAAAAGCTGAAGTAAAAACTTGCTTGAATTAAAATTTTATGCTAACAATGAGTTTAACTAAATCATATTAAAAAACAGGCGGTAGGTGTGAAATGAATGATCAAGAGCAGGTAAGTTTAGCACTTCTTCATACTATTACCGGAATTGGCTCTGCGGCGCTGGGAAAAATAAAGACTGATTTTGGTAGTTTTCATGAATGCTTATGGGCTGACAAGAAGCGGCTGGAAAATTCTTTTTTAACAAAAGATATTCAAGATGAGATTCAAGAAAAAAGAAACATGGGAGAAGAATATTTTTACCAAAAAATAGATAAGAATAATATCAAGATTATTACGCCGGAAGACGATGAATATCCTAATTGTTTATTCAATATTGGGCAGCCTCCTTATGTCTTATACTGCCGGGGAGATACCGGATTGCTGGAACAGGCTAAAAGGATCAGCCTCGGCATGGTAGGGTCCCGTAAAGCCAGCGCTTATGGGCGGAACGTTGCTTATAATTTTGCGCGGGAATTAGCGCTTAATGATGTTTGTGTAATAAGCGGACTGGCTCGGGGCATTGATACGGAAGCTCATAAAGGGTCTCTGGCGGAACGAGGTAAAACTATCGCTGTTTTAGGTTGCGGGATTGATATTATTTATCCGCAGGAAAATTATAAAATGTATGATAAAATTGCGGAGCAGGGATTATTGCTTAGCGAGTTTCCATTAGGTACAGCGCCTGTGAATAAAAATTTTCCGCGCCGCAATAGGATTATTGCTGGGTTAAGTAGAGGAATAATAGTAGTGGAAGCGGATAAGCGCAGCGGCGCCTTGATAACGGCAGATTTTGCTTTGGAACAAGGAAAAGATGTGTTTGCGGTGCCTGGGCCGATCAACAGTTTTACGAGTGCGGGAACTAATGATTTAATTAAACAAGGCGCTGCTCTAGTTACTGACATAACAGATATTCTGCAGGAATATATGATGGTTAATCCGGCTGTAAAAAATACTGACCAGATAAAGATAGCATTGAGCGAAGAGGAAAAAAATGTGTTTAAGCACTTTGATTTTGTTCCGATACATATTGAAAAGCTATTAGACGAAGCCCAGATGCCTATCGGAAAATTAAGTGAAATATTATTAAAATTGGAAATGAATGGGCTGTTAAAAACATTACCAGGTAGCTATTATGTTAAAATTATGAATAATTAGAAATATAAGAGGTGAATTTTTTGTCTGGAACTACATTACTGATAGTGGAATCAGCGGCTAAAGCTAAAACATTAAGTAAATTTTTGGGAAAATCCTACAAAGTAAAAGCTTCGGTAGGACATATTAAGGATTTGCCTAAGAGTAAATTGGGCATAGACGTGGAGGCGGATTTTGAACCGCAGTACATTACAATCAGAGGTAAAGGAGATTTACTGAAAGAAATAAAAGATGAATCTCAAAAAGCAGGACGTGTATTACTGGGAACCGACCCTGACAGAGAAGGGGAAGCCATCGCTTGGCATCTGCGCAACGCTATGAAGATTGATGATAAAGCTAAATGCCGGATTGAATTTCATGAGATAACCAAAGAAGCTGTAAAAAATGCTATCAAAAATGCCCGCTCCATTGATGTTGATTTGGTAAATGCCCAACAAGCGCGGCGGGTTTTAGACAGGCTGGTGGGTTATAACCTCAGTCCTTTGTTATGGAGCAAGGTAAGAAAAGGGTTAAGCGCGGGCCGTGTTCAGTCTGTCGCCGTTCGCCTGATTGTCGAACGTGAAATGGAGATTAGTGGTTTTGTTCCGGTAGAATACTGGACTTTGGAAATTATCGTTGCAGATGATGAAAAGCATACTTTTATGGCCCGTTTAAGCGCGTTGGGTTCGGAAAAAGCCGAAATTAATAATCAAGAAGATATGGAACGCATTTGCAATATATTGAGCAATAGTGAAATTATAGTTAAATCATTAGATAAAAAAGAAAAAAAGAGGCGCGCTAATCCCCCTTTTATTACCAGCACTTTACAGCAGGAAGCGTCCAAAAGATTGAATTTTTTTGCCAGAAGGACCATGAAAGTTGCGCAGGAATTATATGAAGGGCTGCCGATCGGTAAAGAAGACACGATAGGGCTGATAACTTATTTGCGTACGGATTCGACCAGGATATCTCCGGTTGCTCAAAAGGAAGCGGCGGAATTTATAACTGAGCAGTTTGGCAAAGAATATGCGCCCAAGCAGCCCAATGAATATAAAAGCAGGAAGTCAGCCCAAGATGCGCATGAAGCGATTCGTCCTACTTCTGTTCTGCGCACTCCAGAAAGCGTGAAGAATTATTTGAGCAGGGATCAGTATCGTTTGTATAAATTGATATGGGAACGTTTTGTAGCTTCTCAGATGGCCCCGGCTAGTTATGATACAGTTACGGCGGAATTGAAAGCCGGCGATTATGAATTCAGAGCGATCTCCTCACAGCTTCGTTTTATGGGGTATAAAAAAGTATACAATGATTTGGAGGAAGAAATAAAAAATCCTATCCCAGAGTTACAAATAGGACAAAAGCTGAAATTGCAGGAAATGGACCCGGAGCAGCATTTTACACAACCGCCGCCGCGTTATACTGAAGCCAGTTTGGTTAAAGTATTAGAGGAAAGAGACATTGGGCGCCCCAGCACTTATGCGCCAATAATTGATACTATTTTGAAAAGAAATTATGTGGAACGCAGGAATAAACAATTTGTTCCTACAGAGCTGGGGACTATTGTGGTTGACTTATTGAAGAAAAATTTTCCCCATATAATGGATATGGAATTTACGGCTAACATGGAAAAAAATTTAGATCGCATAGAAGAAGGGGAGTTAGCCTGGAAAAAAGTAATAGGAGATTTTTATGGGCCTTTTGCCGAAGAATTAGAAAAAGCGCAAGGGTTAATAGAAAAAGTGGAAATAAAAGATGAGGAAGCAGGTAAGGATTGTCCTGAATGCGGCAAACCGCTTCTTATAAAATATGGACGTTTTGGTAAATTTTTGGCGTGTTCCGGGTTTCCAGAATGCCGTCATACTGAATCATTAAATGAAGAATTAGGGACTAAATGCCCGTAATGCGAAGGTAATGTCATCGCTCTCAAAAGCAAAAAAGGGCGTAGATTTTATGGATGCAGTAATTTCCCGAAATGTAACTTTCGTTCATGGAATAAACCTACCGGGGAGAAGTGTCCTGAATGCGGAGAAATTTTAGTGGAAAAAAATGGGAAAAACAAAGAGGTTGTTATCTGCTGCCAGAACAGTGAATGTTCATATAAGGAAATCCGTCAGTCAGACGAGCGGTGAACGAGAAATGAAAAAGTCTATTCATGTGGTGGGCGGAGGATTAGCCGGATGTGAGGCGGCTCATTTCATTGCCAGAGCAGGCGTTAAAGTACATTTATGGGAGATGCGGCCGAAACAAACTACCCCGGTTCATTACGGCGGTGATTTAGCGGAACTAGTCTGCAGCAACTCTCTGAAATCAGAGCTAAAAGACACGGCGCAAGGTTTATTGAAAATGGAGATGGATTCGTTAGGCTCTTTGGTTTTGAAATGCGCCCGCTTGACCAGAGTGCCGGCTAGCGCTGCTTTAGCAGTTGACAGAAAGAGATTTTCCGCATTGATGACGCAAACTATTATTGCGGACCCCAATATTGAGATTATAAGGCAAGAAATAACTGAACTGCCTACAGATGAAATTTGTATAATAGCCACAGGACCTCTGACATCAGAAGCATTCAGTCAATATCTGCAAAAAATGACCGGTCAAAACAATTTGTTTTTTTATGATGCGATAGCGCCGAGTGTGACCTCGCAGAGCATTGATTATCAAAAAGTTTTTCGAGCCTCAAGATATAAAAAAGGGGAGGCGGATTACTTAAACTGCCCTTTCTCACAAACTGAGTATGAAAATTTTTATTATAATTTAATGGATGCTGACGTTAAGACGGCTGCTGCAATAGATGAGGACCGTTTTTTCAATGCTTGTATGCCTATTGAAGTTATGGCGGAAAAAGGTATCGATACTCTGCGCTTTGGACCTATGCGGCCGGTAGGCTTGTTCCCGCCTGGAACTGACGCGCGCCCTTATGCGGTGGTACAGTTGCGCCAAGAGGATAGAGAAGGCAATATCTTTGGTTTAGTGGGCTTTCAAAGCCGGATACGCTGGAAAGAGCAAGAACGGGTATTCAGAATGATCCCGGGACTGGAAAATGCGGAATTTGTACGCTTTGGTTCTATGCACCGCAACACTTATATTAATAGCCCTCTTATTTTAAATCCCACTTTGCAATCTAAAAACAACGAAAATATATTTTGGGCTGGACAAATAACAGGAGTGGAAGGATATATGGAATCGGCTGCCTCTGGGATATTTGCGGGAATAAACGCCTTACGTTTTTACAAAGGACTTGATTTACTGATTTTGCCCCTTGAAACGATGATGGGCTCATTATTAAATTTTATTGGGACCGCGAAAGAAAAAAATTTCCAGCCCATAAACGCTAATTTCGGTATTTTACCGCCGCTTGAAAATCATGTTAAGGATAAAAAAAGAAGATATGCCATGTATATTGTCAGAGCATGGGAATTAATGACTAAATTTTCAGAATTGTTGTGAAAAAAGTTGAAATTAAGACTTAATTGTGATATCCTTCAGACAGATGGACATAGGAGGTAATATTTGGGTGTTTAATTGGGTTAACCAATTTTTGGATCATTTACGAATCGAAAAGAAAACCTCTAATTTAACTTTACGCAGTTATGAAACTGATTTGCGGCAATTTTTCCGTTTTGTAGCCAGTAAAAATAAAATTAATGATAATGAAATAAATGAAACGCATATAAATAATATTACTATA
>JAISDD010000081.1 GCA_031265005.1 Syntrophomonadaceae bacterium
GCCGGTGAACCGCCGGCAATTAACTCATTATAATAATACGTGATACTCGTTTAATTTATTTTAAATTTCTTCCGCGCAATCATCGCGGAAGAGCGCTTTCATTTTCTTTAAGACGCCAAAAGTTCGCTGCCGACCGGCAAACCATTCACGGGCGCGCGGAATCACTTCTCAGCACGTTCATTTTGCCTGCTCCAATAAGCGTATTGTATACCTATAATGCTTTTTCCGTCCATAATTTCATTTTGCCTCACCAAATCGAAAGCCTGCTCCAAAGGCATTTTCGTGATTTCCAAAAATTCATCGGGATCCGGATCAGGGTCCCCGGCTGTCAAACCGGCAGCTAAATAAACGGTCAATTCTTCCGTGCAAAATCCCGGCGAGCTGTAATAAGAGCATATTTTTTCCCAATGCCCGGCGCGCGCTCCGATTTCTTCCCGCAATTCTCTCTTCGCGGCCGCTAAAGGTTCTTCTCCCGGATCTAAAGTTCCCGCCGGTATTTCCAGCATCACTTTTTGAGCCGCCTTTCTGTATTGCCTGACTAAATAAATGTTGTTTTCGTCATCCAGCGCCACGATCGCGACCGCTCCGTTATGTTCTATAATTTCTCTGGAGGCGCGCTTTCCGTTAGGAAGCAGCACCGTGTCTACCCGTAAACTGACAATCCGCCCGGAAAAGACTTTTTGTGAAGCTATGGTTTTTTCTTCTAAATTCATTTATTCCCCTCCTTTGCATATATCTGCCCGCCGCCGCATATACTGGAAAAAGAAGCTCAATTAAAATATTTATTGTAAGGAGTATAGCAAATGCAGATCATTTCCAGCAATAACAGTTTCACCATGATAGGCGCCATAAAAGATATTAAAGTCTACTTAGCGCAGTTTCCCGGCCATATCACTCTGTCGGATTTCCTGCGGATGCGCGCGAATTAAGCAAAAAACTCTTTAAGTTTTTACGCTATGGCGCTCATTTTTATTATAGCCAGCACAATCTCAGTTATTTCTTTTAAAGAAGCGACGGAAAAAAACTCGCCGCAAGTATGGACGTCTTTCATCCCCACCCCCAAATTAACGCAAGGAATACCGGCCGCGTTCAAAATACTGGCGTCGCTGCCGCCTCCGGTACTAATTAATTTAGGCGTCAGCCCTAAATGATTTACAGCGTGTACCGCCAACTGTACCGCCGGTTCATTCGGCTCAAGGCTTATTTCCGGATAAAGCTGCTCTACTTTAGTTTCAGCCGCCGCTCCCATTTTTTCAACTTCTTCGGTAAATGTACGTATCAGCCGCTCAGTCAGTTCGGCCAGCTTTACCCCGCTTATGCTGCGCGCTTCCCCTATAACCACGCATTTTTCCGGGACAATATTGCGGGCGGTCCCCCCGCTGATCAGACCAATACTGCAAGTAGTTTCATGATCTATGCGGCCGTCAGGCATCTTAGCTATCGCCGCCGCCGCGATCTTGACGGCGTTAAGGCCCGTTTCGGGATTAATGCCGGCATGAGCCGCCTTGCCGTACACTTTATATTCAAACGCGTTGAGCGCCGGTGAGCAAAGCACTATAGCGCCCGGATCGTCTCCGGCGTCGAGTACGTAACCCATTTTCGCTTTAGAGCGCCTGAAATCAAAATTTTTCGCTCCCAGCAGCCCTTGTTCCTCACAGACCGTAAATAAAAATTCTATGGGCGGGTGGGGTATCTTTTCTTCTTTCAAAACGTCATAAGCTTCTAATAAAGCGGCGAGCCCTATTTTATCGTCGCCGCCCAGAATAGTATCTCCCGCGCTCCTGATAATTCCGTCCGCTCCCACTCGCGCCTTAACGCCCACGCCCGGCTGAACCGTATCCATATGAGCCGAAAATAACAGAGCAGGCCCGGCAACAGTTCCTGGAATCTCCACCAACAGATTGCCGGAATCTCCTTCTATCATCGCGCCGGCTTGATCTTCCGTAACCCGCAAACCGCGTTTTTCCAAGGACGTCCGCAAATAGTCCCTCAACGCTCCTTCCCGCCTGGAAGGAGAAGCAATTTCTGCTAACCGCAGAAATAAATTTACCACTCTGCTTTCATTAATTATCATAACCACTCCTTTAAAATAAGAATTTTTTATCGGCCGGTTTGGGAATATTTTAAATACAGCGCCCGCTCCCATTAATTTCTGTTTTAAAAACCGCTGTCATTTTCTATTTTGTCCCATTCCGCTATTTTCGCCTAATCCCTGAATGATTTTCGTAAAAACATGATTCGTTTCCATTATTATATAACAACCGGGCGTTATACCTTATAACATTTTTATAATATTTTAAGTTATTCCTGCTTAAAGAATAGTACAGCCGTACACTAGAAAGAAAAAGTCTGGCGACACGAGGATGAGTCAAGAAAAGCAACAGTTGATTTCAGGCGCGAAAAAAGCTATTCGCCCGCGTTTTTTGATTTTAAAAGGGTGCGAATTCGACAAAAGCCTTGCTTACTTAGTAGTATAATCGCTTTAGAGGGGTGATATACCGTGTTAGAACATGTGTCGGCCTACTGGCCCGTGTATCTTGCCGCATTCATCGCTATCGTTACGGGGGCGGCAGCTGTTTTGGTCGCTTGTATCAACACTAATTCGCAGCAGAAAATGCAAAAGATCGAGCTTTATTACAATACTAGGCTTAACGCTTACAACGATCTCTTTGACATTGTCGCCAAACTGCAATCTCTTGTCATAATTGATCCTAAGAACATAAAGATCGACCAGTCAGCCCTCACCGCCCAGTTGATACATAAAATTTATATGGTATCCATTCTTTCTCCCAAACATATCTCCGATGCGGCAGACGAAATACTTATAATGAACACTTCCAGCAAAAACAACAATTATTCAGGATATGACATGAAGAAAATGAACAAACTTTTACAACTGATCAGAGAAGACTTATACCTCACAAAACATTGACCGGACAAGCCAGCCTGTCTTATTGTATAACGCATTTACAGTATGATTTTAAAATTACACGACAGTATATCCAGCATGTTTGGACCGACCCGCGACGTCAGATATGGAAACGGGACAAAAAGTATATAATTTATTTGTCAAAATATAGTAATGTTAATGGAAAAAAAGTTTTATCTTGACAAAAAGCGCCTTTACCTGCAAAATTTTTAATATAATCCCGCGCTGTGGATCGGCGCCGTTCATTCTAAGGAGGGATTCCGCTTATGACCAGCCGTTTTTTATGGGCCTTGCTGCTCTTGATGCTTTTGGCCGTCCTGTCCGCCTGCGCCCCAGAGACGGAAACGCCTGTTCCCGAAGAAAACGCGGCGGAACTGTCCGAAACCGTAACCCCGGAAGAAGAAGCAGCGCCGGACCTGGATGCGCCTGATTCCGAGAAAAATTTTAAAGCGCTGGCCGAGGCATTCTCGGTGGAAGAAGAACTGGCTCCTTTCATGACCCCGGACATCTCAATAAAATTAAGCAACTTCACCTACGGCGATTTCGACGGGGACGGCGTCCATGAGGCTTTCGCCGTCAAACGTATAGAAGGATTCGGCGGCAGAATCAGCGTGACCCATGCGGCTTTGTTTTTTGTCCGTTCGGACGGCTGTACAGTATTGGAGCTGCTGGAGCAGACGGGATATCCATACGATTTGCAACATGGAACATTAGATGCCCGCGAATTTTTTTTATTGAGCGATGTAAGCGCTGATTACATATACACGGTAAAAGACAGCCGCGCGGTACGTTTGGCCAACCCCGCCCAGGAACTGGCCGCCCTGGTCAGCCCTTCCGAGCGCTTCATATACGGCGACTTTGACGGGGACGGACACAACGAAGCCTTCGCCGTACTTGGTAATTACACTTATTTTTTCAACGAAGAAAGCTATGAGTTGCTGCGTACTGATTATTTTTCTAGCTTACCCTCACCGCCCAGCCTTTCGTATCCCTGGATGCTGGACGGGAAAGAACTGATTTACGACGGCGCCAACGGTTACAGCGTCGAAAACAGCCAGGCTGTTCAGGTATTCTCTCTGCCCTACCCGCTCACCCGCGCCGGGGATTCCGATCTTCAGTTTACCATGACTATTGAAAAGCGCGAAGCCGTGACAACGAAATGGGACGGAAGTGGAATCACCTTCGACTCTACCGCTAAACAGTACTGGCTGTACTGGAACGGCGAGCGCTTCGCCGAATACGGTGGGCGAAAGCTGGAAAGAAAAGAATTAGCCGCATTCACCGGCGGGCTGGAAATTCTGTCCTCTTTATCTGAAAGCGGCGCCGATATCGGCAATATATATTACCGCGATAACGGCATCATCACCGTGAATTACCACCGTGAAGCGGAAACGACGGAGCAGGGGAATCATTATAATAACTTTTTCAGGATCTTATCCTACTCGGACGCCGCGCTCACGGATATTACCGAGGAGATGACCAAAGATTGGCCTTCCCGGGATCAGGGAGCCTATCTGTCCAGCGCCTTTTTCGATAGTGTAAACACATATAGCAGCATTTTTTCACCTATTTACGACGTGCAAATCCCTTCCCGTTTGCCGGTAGAAGCCGCTTACGATTTTACCGCCGCCGCGACGGAATCTTTTCTTAAAAACGTGTCTTTTCTATCCACTCAAGGGAGGTTATCTATCCTGGCTGACGGCGATTTCGACGGAGACGGCCAGAACGAAGCCTTTGCCCTTTTGTCTTTTAATGTACAGCCTGACGGTTTTATTCGTCAAGATAATTTCAATGAGGATTGTATATATTTATTCCTGCACAGCGGCGGTTATACTATTTTGGGCAAATCCCTTTTAGCCTCATTCAGCCGTTATGTTTTGGACGGCGCTGATTTATTCTGTTTCGCAGAATATAGTGATACCCTCAACTTAGGCACCCACGTATATACGGTCACAGGCAGCCGGGCGGTGCAAATAGCAATAACCGGTACTGAACTGACCCGCATCGGCGATACTGACCAATTTTACTTCTCATCAGGAAAAAACTATGATACCGCAAGCGCCCCCGACGGTTCCGGCCCCGGCGGCTTCACCTATAAACTCTATTGGCTGTATTGGGACGGGGAGCGCTTGGTCGAATACGGCGGCCTGCGCATCAGCGAGGAGCAGCTCGGCCGCTTCGCTTACGGCAAAACCGTACTGGACGCTATAAAGAACGAAGGGAATACCATCGATGAAATCTACTACCGCGGCAACGGCGTCATAAATATCAATTACGGCCACATGTATAAAGAGACTTCTGGTAAATATTTTTATTCTCATAGTTATAAAAACTTACTGTACCGCGACGGCAGCGTCACTGACATCCCCAAGGATTGGGGCTATCATCCCAGGTATTATAATTATGATTCCGAAGAAGAACTGCCCTCTGGAGGCCCCGGACGTTATCTTGATTCTTATGGTAACCGTTCATATCCATCAATGGTAGACGTCGTCTACCCCACCTCTTTTCCGTGAGCCGTTTCCGCCTCATATCCGGCGCGTAGAAGCTATGCATAACCTTACAGAACCAGGTCCTCAAAAGCAATTTTAGCCGTTTTTGAGGACCTGTTTTACATAGTTGTGTTCATTTACTTTACTTCCGCGACGAAGCAGCGGATTTTACTGAAAAAAACTTATTTTCAGCCCACCTTGCTCTCCAGGCGAAGTTTATCGGCTATGATCGCTATAAATTCCGAATTGGTAGGTTTGCCTTTATCAACGCTCACCGTATAGCCGAAAAGGCGGTTCAGCTTGTCAATATCCCCGCGGTCCCAGGCCAGTTCGATAGAATGGCGGATAGCTCTTTCCACCCGGCTGGGGGTGGTGTCGTATTTCTGCGCAATAGTAGGGTACAATTCTTTAGTAACCGCCCCTAAGTAGTTGATTTCTTCCACCACCAGCATTATAGCGTCGCGTAAATACTGGTATCCTTTTACATGGGCCGGTACCCCCACCTCATGTATCACTTTGGTTACTTCCACTTCTAAATTTTTCGGATTGCTTAAAGTCGGCAGGCTTATGCTGCTCAGAGAGGCTCTCGCGTCCATATTGACTTTCGGGCCGCGGACGATTTGCCTGACCCTGTCGGCCAGCATTTGCAGGTTAAAAGGTTTTAAAATATAATAATTCGCTCCCAGTTGCACCGCTTTCTGGGTAACATTCTCCTGCCCGAAGGCGGTCAGGATCAATATTTTAGGTTTTTCTTCCGGCGGAAATTCGCTCATTTTCTCTAAAACGCCTATTCCGTCCATATAAGGCATTATCAAATCCAAAATCAAAATATCCACCGCTTTTGTCTCCAGCACTTCTATAGCTTCCAAACCGTTAAAACTAACGTCCACTAAATCGAAATCACTTTCATTGGCAAAAAAATTCCCGAGTATTCCGCAGAATTCTCTGTTATCGTCGGCAACTAGTATTTTTATTTTTTCTTCTTCGCTAAACATATCGCTTTATCCCCTTTCAGCCCATTTTATTTGAAATATTGTTGTGATTAATGTTTTTTTCGACGGCTGAAAAGTAATTACCTTTTTTTTACTGCTCACAAATATAGCTATCTTTCTCCATATAACGCCATAATTGTACAAACGAGCGCGCGATTTTTCGATGCTGAAATTTTCATGGCCGATTTACCGGCATTTCTATTTTACCTTTAATAAAGGTTTATAATAATTTGTCGAAATCTTTTTTCTGTTAGGGCTGTTTTGGCCCATCTCCGCGAGCATATTATCCATATAAATACCATATCCCCGGGTGGGGTCATTTAGAAATACGTGGGTTACAACTCCCACTATTTTATTGTCTTGCAGGATAGGACTTCCGCTCATGCCCTGTACTATGCCGCCGGTCAAAGCCAGTAATTCAGGATCGGTAACGCGGATAACCATGTTTTTACCTTCGCTGCCCCGGGAATTGGTTTTTTCGATTTCTATATCGAATTCTTCTATGTCTTCTCCATTCACCACTGTAAATATTTTAGCCCCCCCTGCTCTGACCTGATGCGCGTAAGCGACGTCGGCTAAAGAAAGCAGCGGATTGGCCAGAGTTCTTTGACTGGAGCCAAATATCCCAACATTAGTATTTTTGACTATACTCCCTCCTAAGTCTCCCTTTTCATCAAAGACGCCTATCTTTTCACCGGGACGTCCCGGAGCCCCCGGCTTGATATTTCTCACCTCCGCTGCGACAATACGCCCTTTCCCCACTTCTATACTCTGCTGGGTGTCGTTATCTGAAATAATATGGCCCAAAGCGGCGAATTCATTGGTGGCGGGATCCCAAAAGCTCATGGTCCCGACGCCCACGATGCTGTCGCGGATAAAAAGACCTATTCGGTAACGGTTAGTATCAGAGCAATAAATCCCCTGTATATCCACGCCTAATATTTTACCTTTTCTGCTTATCTCCAGAGTAAGCGGGGCATCTTTCTGATTATCGATTATATCAGCCAGCTGCTGTTCGTTTTTCACCTCTATGCCATTGGCTTTTTGAATAGAATCGCCTAATTGTATCCCCTGCTCTTTAGCGGGATAGATTTTATCTCCCCCGGAATTGACAATAGGAGCGTAACCCACTACCATTATGCCCTTGGACTGAAGAACTACCCCTATGGAATGTCCTCCCGGCACCACTTGTTTCGGAGCCAGGGTTTCGACCGCAATAGCTTTTAACGGAATATGCCCGAAAAGGTTCAAACACACGCTGGCCTGCCCCGGCTTCAAGGCTAAAATTTCAAAAATGCCGTCCTTTTTATGAATACTGACCGGCGCGTCCTGATTACCTTCCAAGTAACTGAAAGCAGGCCGTACCACTTGCATATCGAATTTACTGTCAATGTGACGCGGCAGTTTAATGCTGATTTGGCTGCTTTGCCCCACCACCAGCGTTTGTTGTTTCGGTAAGGTGAGAATGGTCTTTATTTGAGGATTAAAACAAATCGCGATAAAAGCCGCAGCTAATATCAAGCCCAGATAAGGCTTTATTTTACTATACTGCAACGTCTTCCCTCCCCGGAAAAGAATAATTTATAATTATTCTTCCCTGCGTAAAGGGGAGTTATTCTTACCGCATCGATTCGCTGGAAGGTTGAGCGCCTGTTTTTTGACTCAGCATTTCCCGGGCGTGCTGCAGAGTCAGAGGAGTGTATTTTTCGCCGCCCAACATTCTGGCCAATTCAGCGGCGCGTTCTTCATAGTTCAAGGCTCTTACTTTTATCTCAGTCGTTCCTTCCTTCACCGCCTTTGTAATCAGCAGATGATGATCGGCGTAACAAGCTATCTGCGGAGAATGAGTAACGAGTATAACCTGGTGATACTGCGCCAGGTCAGCGATTTTCAGGGCCATAGCCGCTAATGAAGTCCCGCCTACGCCCGCGTCAATTTCATCAAACACCATGGTTGGGACATTATAAGTCTGGGCCAAAGAAGTCTTTAAAGCTAAAACAAATCTTGAAACTTCCCCTCCGGAGGCGACTTGTACAATAGGCTGCATTTTTTCGCCCGGATTAGCGGAAAACATAAAAGCCACCTGATCCTGCCCGGACTGGTTCATCTCCGCCGCCGGAGACACTTCAACCGTGAAACGCAAATGAGGCAAATTAAGCTCTTTCAAATGCCCGGAGACTTTTTTTCCTAACGTGGAAGCCGCTTTTTTACGGGCGTCAGACAATATCCGCGCCGCGTTGTTCAATTCTTCCGTTTGAACAGAAATGTTCCGCAACAGTTCGTCTATCAGTAATTGTTTATGGTCCAGTTCGTTTTTTTCTGTTTCCAGCCGCGCCAGACAGTCCATGACTTCTTCTATGCTATCGCACCCGTATCTTTTTTTCAGCCGCTGAAATAAAAACAACCGTTCCTCAACTTCTTCCAAAAGACCCGGCTCAAATTCTATTTGCTCTTGAAAAGAAGACAATCTCTCCATCAGATCCTGTAAATTAAAATAAATATCTTGTATATCATTATGCAGGATACTGTAAAATTCATCTTCGCTTACACTCTGCGCGGTTTCCAAAGAAGAGGCTATGAGATCATAAGCGGTGTTTTGGCTGGGATTTTGGTATAAATAATGTCTGATTTTATCAGCGGCGGCCAATAATTTGTGCGCGCCGCCGATTCTTGCTTTTAAAGCAAGCAGTTCGCTCTCTTCCCCCGCTTGTAACTGAGCGTTTTTAATTTCATTGATCTGCCGTTCCAAAAATTCCGCCTGTTCCCGCTTATTCTGCTCATGCTCCCGGGCCTCGCGCAATTCTTTCTGCAAAGCTCTTAAATTGCGGTAAAGTTCTTTCACTTTTTTCGGCAGTTCTTTATCTTGCGGCAATAAGCCGTCGATAATCTCAAGCTGACGCTCTGTTTTCAGCAGGCGCAGGCTGTCGTGCTGCAAATGCATGTCCAGTAATAATGGAGCCAATTCCTTTACCAACGACAAATTAACGCCGCGGTTGTTGATTCTTTGCACATGTTTGCCGCCGTCCGCGATTTCCCGGCGAAAAATAACTTCCGTATCATCATCGTTCATCAAGCCGCTGGCTCTCAAAAAATCGGCCGCTTTATCCGGCAAATCAAAAATCACTTCCGCCACGGCTTTTTTATTTTTATCTTTTATACTTTCGGCGTTTATCCGTTCCCCCAAGGCAACGTTCAATGCGTCAATGACAATTGATTTACCGGCGCCGGTCTCACCGCTCAAAACATTCAAACCAGCCGAAAACTCCAGCCTTAAATTATCAATCAGCACAAAGTTGTCTATGTATATTTCCCGGAGCACAAAAACCTCCCCCATCCTTGCTGTAACGGAACCGCTTCTTAAAGCCTCCGGCGGACTCGTTCCCATGCCAAGAAGCGAAACGCATCGAAGGCATTTCCTCCCATGTCATGAGTTATTTTTCATAATAAAAGGCCCTGAAATTCCTGCAACACTTTCTGTAAAAGCCGGCTGTTCTTCAGCGCCACAAATATAGTATCGTCGCCGGCGACCGCTCCTAAAATAAACTCCGCTAAACTGGCGTCAATAAGAGACCCTACCGCTTGAGCGCTGCCGGGAAGCGTTTTTATAACTATCATATTTTCATTATTATCGATGCTCAAAACCGCGTCTTTAAAAATCCTTTTCATTCTTTTCTGCAAGGCTATGTCGGCCGCGTTCGGCAAGCCGTATTTATAGCCTTTTCCGTCGGCTACTTTTACTAACTGCAATTCTTTTATATCCCTGGACACTGTGGCCTGCGTAACATTAAAGCCTTTATTTTTAAGTATACTGCACAAGTCGTCCTGAGTTGTGATCCGCTCTTCTTTCAGTATTTCGCGGATTGCAAAATGCCGCGCGTTTTTCATGAAAATACAGCTCCCCCAGTTATTGTACGATCAGTTTTACGGTGAACGTTTTCAACCGTTAAATTTGCGCCCTAGTTTATCATATATTTTATTCCAAAAATTATCTTTTTCCAGATTCAATATTTTTAATTTGCTGGACGCTATAGTAATCTGCACCTGGTCTTCCGGGAATAATTCCACCTCGATCTGCCCGTCCAAACATAAGATGTTATCCTGGCCTTGCGTTAACTTAAAAGTAATGATTTTATCGGCGGCGACCACTAAAGGCCGCTGATTTAAGTAATAAGAAGAAAGCGGCGTCAGCACGAAAGCTTCCAGATCAGGGTCCACTATAGGCCCTCCCGCGGACAAAGAATAGCCGGTAGAGCCGGTTTGTGTGGCTATGATAATTCCGTCTCCTCTTAAATTCCCCATCTCATTGTCGTTTATCCACATTAATAAAGAAGACAGCCGAACCGACTTGGATTTTATCACCGCTTCATTAAAAGCCTCCAAAACTCTCAGCTGCCCTTGTTCGTTCAAAACTTTAATTTCCATCATCATTTTTTCTTTTATGTAATAATCGCCCTTTAAAATCCGTTCTATATTTTCTTCCAGTTTATTTACATGAACGCCGCTCAGAAAACCCACTGTCCCCATATTAACCCCCAAAAAAGGTACTCCCTGGCGGCCGTATAGTTTAAA
>JAISDD010000086.1 GCA_031265005.1 Syntrophomonadaceae bacterium
ATCGTTATTTTGTACACTATCGTTATGATGGATCTAACTTGTTGCCGGAAATCATGGTGTTTTCCACATTTGACGAAGAGTGAATCCTGGAGAAGCTGGTGTTTTAATGAAATGTTCGCGCAAAAATGAAAAAGGCTATAGTTTAATAGAAATTACATTTGTTATGATATTGATCGCTTTGTTTGGTATTACTACTTATACTTTAGTAGCGGTAGGCGCTCAAAGTTATGAAAAAATGCTTTATGAGCGCGAAGACCATTCCAATCTGCGCATAGCCCTGTCTTATATATCTACTCGGGTCAGGCAGGCTGACGCGGAAAATGATATACATTTGGAAAAAATTGATGAAGTCAATGACGCTTTGGTGATCAGTTCGGCCATAGATGGCGATATATATGAAACTTGGATTTATCAATATGAAGATCACCTTTATGAGCTTTTTAAACCGCAGGAAATTGCTTTTGACCCTGAATATGGGACTTCTTTGGTTGTGATCGGCGGAATGGATTTATCATTATCCCAAGATCAGCAGGGAATAAATATTAAGGTTTGGAATATTGCTAATTCGCAATTGCCTGCTTTAGGTACTTTTATAAAATTTAGAACCAGTTGAGTTCAATCATTTTAAATAATAAGGATCTGTGTTATGTCAAAAAAAATAAGAAATTTAAAATACAGTCAATCCGGCTTTACTTTGGTCGAAGTAATTATGTCAATAGGGATTTTAGCCGTTGTGAGTATTTTTGTAATGCAAATGTATATAAAAGCCGGCAGTTTAAAAGAGATGGTTTTTGATAAAGATTATGCTCTGGCCGCGGCTCAAGCAGCCGTGGAAGTTTATAAAGCTAATGGACCTGATCTTAGTGATTTGCTGGAAGCCAATTTTGTATATCAGGAATATGCGCATTTGCTTCCTGCCGATGATACGGATAATGATATAATGCAGTGCTTTTTTGATGAGCAATGGAATCCAGTCTCTTCAGAGACTTTGAAAGGGTATACGCTAACATTAGAAATAGCGCCTTTTGATAATCAAACGCCTTATGGCCGGTTGCTGAAGGCGACGGTGTCTGTGGTACGCAATTATCCATATATGCTGGAAAATGATGATACCCAGTTACTATGCAGTTTAGAAAGTTTGACTTATTTTTCGGAATAAAGCTAGAGAAGGGAATTTTCTGATGTCTCCGTGGAAAATAGCAAAAGATGAAAGAGGAAGTTCTTCCATTTTTATAGTAATAATATTGTTTTGTTTATTAACATTTGGATTATTGTCCCTTATGTCTTCTTATGCCGATCTTAAATTGGCTAGTAAATCAGAGTCATGGATCCATACTTATTATGATTTAGACAATCAAGGCTCGCTTTTTTTACAAGATGTTGATAGTTATCTTCATGCGGCTGAAGAGTATACTTTAAATTATCTCGACGGGTTGCCTGAGCCTGCTGAAAATGAAGCGGCCGGCGAGCAAGCTGAATTTGAAGAGATAATGTTTTCCGCTGGCCTCAGTTCAGCTTATTCGAAAGAGCAAATTTTCTTTGTATTGGCGCAGCAAATATTGCAAAAAGCAGGCTATCAAACACAACCGGAAACGATTGAAGCAATTGTTAATGCCAGGGAGTTTGACGACCATAGCTTAATCGTGGAGCATAATTTTAGCAGCTCCACTGAAAATAACGCCCAAAATCTGGCCATTGAGCTGGGAGTAATTCCGCTTTCCCAGACTGATTCCCAGTTATATAAAATACTGAAATGGCAGGAGTGGCAGAACCAAATAGATGTTGAGGGAGATAGTTTTAAGCTTTGGACGGAAGACTCCAATGATTGACACTGTTCTTTTCTGGATGATGAGGAGGCTTTAATCAATGCAAGATGTGGTGAATATGCTGACCCAAGCGGTTCAAAGGCAAGTTTCTGATATTTTTATTACTTCAGGCTCACCTATAATATTTAAAATAAACGGCGAGATGGTAAATTTTAGCGCCGAGCGTTTAATGCCTAAAGAGACCGCTGATTTGATTGAAAATATATTTAATTTGACCGGCGACGAACATGCTGTGGAAAATTTTAAAACCACCGGAGATTGCGATTTGTCTTTTTCTCTTCCGGGGATAGGCAGGTTTCGTATCAATGTTTTCCGGCAGCGTAATTCGACTGCGGCGGTTATTAGAGTAGTACAGCTACAACTGGCCAATATAAAAGATTTAGGGATCCCTGATGTGGTTATAGATTTGTATAAAAGGACCCAAGGCCTGATTTTAGTGACTGGGCCTGCCGGAAGCGGAAAATCCACCACTTTAGCTTCCCTGATAAATCTCATAAATAATAAGCGGTCCAGCCATATAATAACTTTGGAGGATCCTATTGAGTATTTGCACAGCCACCGTCTCAGCATAGTGAATCAAAGGGAAGTAGGCAGCGATACCGCGTCATATGCCAAAGCTTTGAGAGCTACTCTGCGGCAAGCTCCGGATGTAATTTTAGTAGGCGAAATGAGAGACCTTGAAACTATGAGCGTAGCTTTGACCGCGGCGGAAACCGGTCATTTGATATTGTCGTCTTTGCATACCGTTGGAGCTGCTAAAACTATCGACCGCATTATCGATATATTCCCTTCTAAACAGCAGCAGCAAATACGTATCCAATTATCAACCGTGCTTAAAGCCGTGATCAGCCAGCAATTGCTGCCTTCGCCGGTAAAAGGCATGGTAGCGGCGTTTGAAGTGATGATATCCAACAGCGCGATCAGGAACCTGATCCGCGAGGGGAAAACTTATCAGATAGATAATATAATTAATCAAAGCGCTGCCGCGGGCATGATAACTATGGATATGAGTATTATTGATTTATTCAAAAAAGGCTGGATAGAAAAAGAAGAAGTTCTTACTTATTGTGTTAATCCTGATAGCATTACCCGATTTTTATCATAGTGTTACTTTTCTTTTTTTTACATATATTTTATAATACAGCATTGATGAACTAATTTATTAAATATTGTACTGATTGGGATGAAGTATAAATGCAAAAATTATTTTCCTCCTTTCCCCTGAAAAAACTGATTTTGAAAAACAGAGTGGTAATGCCTCCGGTACATATAGCTGGATATAATGTAGCGGAAGGAACAATTACTGATAAACATTGGCTTCATTATACCAACATCGCTAAAGGCGGAGTAGGGTTGATCATAATGGAAGCTACAGCGGTAGCGCCTTATGGCAGGTTATCTGATCATCAGCTTTCTTTATGGGATGACCGTTCTCAGGACGCTTTCCAAAGATTGATAGCGGAATGCCATAAATATGGCGCTAAAGTGTTTATACAATTATTCTACTGCGGCTGTTTAAGCTCGATCATCGATCAAAACGCGGATCGTTTTGCCCCTTCTGTGTATAAAAGCCTTTACAGAGGTATTGAAGTTATAGGACGTCCTATGCGTCTGGAGGATATAAAAGCTGTTTGCCGTGATTTTGCCGATGCTTCTATCCGGGCAAAAAAATATGGCTTTGATGGAGTGGAATTACACTTTGCGCATAGTTATTTGCTGAGCCAGTTTTTATCTCCCCTGGTCAACAAGCGCGACGATGAATATGGCGGCAGCAAAGAAAAACGCGTCCGTTTTCCGGTAGAAATTATAAAATCTGTGCGTGAGCGCCTTGAGGATGATTTTATTGTGGGAGTGCGTATGGGCAGTAATGAAAACACATTGCAGGACAGCTTGTATTACGCACGGACATTTGAAAAAGCCGGGGCGGATTTTATACATATATCGGCTGGGTTCAACAATGACCTTCCTCCTGATCTGGCCTATCCGGCCGATTCAAAATTAAGCTGGATTGCTTATAGCGCGGGCATGTTTAAAAAAGAGCTTAAAATCCCTGTGATAGCGGTTAATAAAATCACTACCCCCGAGCTTGCCGGCTATGTTATTGATAATGGCTTCGCTGATTTAGTATCTTTAGCGAGGGCTCATCTTATTGACCCTGACTGGTGCAACAAAGCGCAAAATCACCAAAAAATAAATTATTGTTTAGGATGCAAAAGCGGCTGCAAATGGTTCAAAGACCCTTCTAAATGTCCGGCTAAACTATTGAGCGGACGCGGTAAAAGCGAATTGATTTAAAAGATTTATCGCAAACGCGCAGCGTATCCATCAATAATTATTTTCGATATTTTAAAATAAAGCGCCTGCGAATATTTAAAATTTAATTACTTTTGTTTCTCCGGAAAAAGCTGAAATCACTGCTGTAACATCTTTAAGATACAAAACTTGGGTGTTACTGTCTTCCGCTGAATACATACTCTGCAAGTCAGGATAAGCGGTCAGCATACTTTGTTTTGGTTCATATCTATCATCTTCAACAGCAACGGCTTGGATGCGTATCCATTGCTGCCCGTTGAAAGCGCATATTTCGATCTTAGGATTAGTTTTTATCTGTTTCGATACCTGTTTGGACTTACCGGTTTGTATATAGAGTTTATCCTCAAAAATGTTGATGGTGCCGAATGGACGTACTCTCGGCTGGTCGCCTTCGGTTGTTGCTAAATAATAGGTTTGGCAATTTTTTAAAAAAGCGCACACTTCCTGCATGTTTAATACCTCCCTATAAACTTTTCTCCCGTTAAGTATATTGCAAAAAATATCGGAACACCAGTCTCAATCTTTAAATAGGGCATATTTCCAGAGGGATTTCTTAAAAAAATAGTAAAGGTGGTTATCAACGCCGCATTCATCAACATATAGCGAAATAGTTTGATAGTAATACACAAAGTATCATGTGATGATATAATATAAGGTGTGTATAAGCAAAAAAGTATTAGCGGTTATGGTATAAAAGGAGGATTAAAACATTAATGCGGGAATATGATGTGATAATAATCGGCAGCGGTCCGGCCGGACTGACTGCGGCCATATATACTGGAAGGGCCCAGCATAGAATACTGATTTTGGAAGGCGCTGTTTTAGGAGGGAATGTGGCGCTTACCGATCAAATAGATAACTATCCGGGATTTCCTTTTGGAATTACCGGTAATGAATTGATTGAAAATATGTGGCGGCAAGCGCAAAGATTTGGAGCTGAATTAAAATATGAGCAGGTTTTAAAATTAGAAAATAAGGTTACCAATAAAAAAGTTGTAACCGCCGGCAATGAGTATTACGCGCGGGCAGTTATTCTAGCGGTTGGAGCAAAAAGGAAAACTTTAGGGATTGCCAAAGAAGAAGATTTTATGGGACGAGGACTATCGTACTGCGCTACTTGTGACGGGGCTTTTTTTAGGAATATGCCGGTAGCTGTGGTAGGAGGGGGAGAAACAGCTTTTAAAGAAGCGCTTTACTTAACGGGAATGGCGTCGCAAGTTTATTTGATCCATCGGCGCAGCGAATTTAGAGCTGCCAAAACTTCAGTTACTGAACTCTTCAAAGAGCCTAATGTAATTTTAAAAACCGATAAAATCGTCAAGGAACTGCAAGGCGAGGCTATGCTGGATTCCATAATGTTGGAAGATGTTAAAACTAAAGAAACGGAAATAATAAAGGCGGAAGGTTTGTTCGTAAGTGTTGGGATGGTTGCCGCCGGAGAGTTTTTGGAAAATTTGCTGGATAACGAAAACGGTTATTTAAAAACTAAAAATGACAAAACGCTTGAAACATCTATGGCGGGAGTGTTTGCGGCCGGAGATATCAGGAGCAAAACAGTGCGGCAAATTGCAACTGCCGTAGGAGATGGAGCTATAGCCGGAATGGCTGTATGTGAGTATTTGCAGCGCTTGTAATTATTTGGCATACAGATTTTCAGTATAGACCTAGTATAATAGGCTCTGAGAGGGGAAGTGGAGCCTATGTTATGGTTAAAAGCCGAAAGCTTGAAATGGATATGTCTGACCGGCGCTATGACGTTGATAACGGCGGGATACTATTTATTAAGAAATAATTTTTGGGGTGCGCGTTATCTGACGGCGCAGCGGGTAAAATTTGCTGCCGGCTCATATCTAGAGCTTAAAACGCGGAATTACGATATAAAATATACAGAATACGATTATGAAAACATTGTTGAGATTGCAAACACAGCTGAAGTGGCTTATGATTT
>JAISDD010000125.1 GCA_031265005.1 Syntrophomonadaceae bacterium
AAATTCAGCAGTTATATTACGGATTATCAACGATATTGTCAACCGCGTTATTTTAAAAGGCAAAAGCTTTGAATTCATGAAGTTTTCAAAAAACAGCGCTTATTTTTTCCTAGAGTAGAAAAAATAAATCTTTCGCTTGCTAAAATATGCGGTCAGATTATCATTTTGCTTTTCAATACCCCGTACTTAAAAGTAAAGCGTAACACATTGACAAACTTTATGCTCGGGTGTAAATTAAACAACAGATAAACAAGGGTGTATTATAGAATTTGTTAAAAAGTAAATTTATACTATTCTCTATTAAAAACGCAGACAAATATAACCTAAAGGTCACGAGATTTGCCTGCGGCTAAGGAAAATAGTATGTACTAATCCGCTTTCAAGGTAATGTTTTAATCTTGTGCCCCGTAGGGGTATTACGGATTAGTATTACGACTGCATTTCTTTGTTTGTTTTACATCAATTATTTTACAATTGTAAAGGACAGCAGCATATATTTTGATTAAAGACGAGCTATTATGAGGCGTTCTTATGGATTGATTTTATTATGGGGGGATAGGGATGCATTATAACGGACTTTCGCGCAAACAAGGTTTGTATGATCCGAAATTCGAACATGATGCCTGTGGAATCGGTATGATTGTAAATATTAGCGGAGAAAAATCGCATAAACTTGTATTAGACGCGATTACTCTTTTACAAAATATGACCCATCGGGGCGGAGTAGGAAGCGAACCTGAAACTGGAGACGGAGCTGGGTTGCTCATCCAAATCCCTCATGATTTTATGAAACGGGCGACGGTCAGTGAAGGAATAACGCTTCCCGATGAAGGAGAATATGCGGTAGCTATGCTTTTTGCCTCTCCCGATATTCCGAAATGCCAGGCCACATTAGAAGCTTTTTGCTTATTGATGGAAAGAGAAGGTTTGGAAGTATTAGGGATACGTACGGTGCCGGTTTATCCCGGCAGCTTAGGCCCGACAGCCGCTATGGTACGCCCTAGTATCCGTCAAGTATTTGTTAAAAAACCTTTCGGGTTGAATGAGGAAGAATTTGAACGCTATCTATACGTAGTTTCAAAATTAGCGTCCAAGGAAATAAGGTATGCTCCAAACGATCCAGATTTATATTTTTATCAGGCCAGCTTTTCGTGCCGCACCATTGTTTACAAAGGCATGCTGCTGCCTCGCCAGCTACCTAATTTTTACCTGGATTTAAAAGATGCTACTACTGCCTCAGCGATAGCATTGGTTCATTCACGTTTTTCCACGAACACTTTTCCCAGCTGGGAACGGGCTCACCCGATGCATCACGTGATTCATAACGGAGAAATCAATACTATACGAGGTAATGTGAACTGGGTGAAAGCGCGGGAAGCCATGCTACGTTCTGACCTTTTCCCCTTCCCGCTCAGCCGCATTTATCCTGTTATAAATGAAGACGGCAGTGATTCTGCTATGCTGGACGAATTTTTAAGTTTGATGGTCCAAGCTAAATACAGCTTTCCGGAAGCTATGATGATGACTATTCCTGAACCATGGGAAAATACTGAAAATATGGATAGCGCTAAACGCGCTTTTTATGAATACAACAGCTGTTTGCTGGAAGCGTGGGACGGCCCAGCCGCTGTGGCTTTTACCGACGGGCGCATAGCAGGGGCCACTTTGGACCGCAACGGCCTTAGGCCTTCCCGTTATTATTTATTGCGGGACGGCACATTGATATTAGCCAGCGAAGTTGGAGTATTGCCGGTAGCGCCAGAAGAAATTGTAAAAAAAGAACGGCTGCGCCCAGGGCGGATGCTATTGATCGATACAGTGCAAAAACGAATAATTGAAGATGAAGAGCTAAAACAGTTGGCGGCTGCAGCTCGTCCCTATCAAGATTGGCTCAAGGAAAATCTACTGTATCTGGACGATTTGCCGGAAGAAGACGCTCAGAGGGAAACCTGGCAAGATTTATTAAATAAAAAAATGATGAGGGAAACCGGCGATATCTACGAAAAACTTATGGAGAAATACGTTATCAATAAAGATCTGTCATTAGTTAAAGAAGGAATAAAGAATGCGGCTCTTACTTTAACGCAAGAAATGAAAATGTTCGGATATACTTGGGAAGACGTCCAATTGACGCTTACCGGCATTGTCAGCACCAAAGAGGACCCTATTGCCTCTATGGGGACCGATACGCCGCTGGCAGTACTGTCTAACCGTCCTCAATTATTATACAATTATTTTAAACAATTATTTGCTCAAGTAACTAACCCTCCTATTGACGCTATTCGCGAAAAAATAGTAACTTCTTCTCGTGTTCAGTTCGGCAGTGAAGGAAACTTATTGGATCCCGGGCCTTCAAACTGCCATATGATACAGCATCACACTCCGATTTTGACTGACAGCGATCTGAATAAACTCAGCAGCATCAGACAAGAAGGGTTTCGCAGCATAACTTTGCCTATTTTGTTTCCCGCTAGTGAAAAAAAAGGTCTGAAAAAAGCGCTGGAAGATTTGTTTTATGCCGCTGATATAGCTATGGACAGTGGATATAATATTATTATATTGTCCGACAAAGGCGCCAGTGAAAATAAAATACCAATCCCAGCCCTGCTGGCTACATCAGGTTTGCATCACTATCTAGTCAACAAAGGTACTCGCACTAAAGTCAGTTTAGTCGTGGAAACTGCCGAGGCGCGTGAAGTTCATCATTTCGCTCTGCTAGTCAGTTATGGGGCAAATGGAGTGAACCCTTACCTAGCTTATCGCATCCTAGAACATATGGTCTCTGAAAACATTTTACCCATGGATGCTGAAACAGCAAAATCCTATTATCTCGACACTTTAACCAAAAGTATCGTAAAGATTATGTCCAAAATGGGGATTTCCACCGTACGAAGCTACCATGGGGCTCAGATATTTGAAGCTTTAGGGATAGGAAATGAAGTGATCGACCAATATTTTACCGGAACTACTTCAAGGATCGGAGGCGTTACCCTCAAAGAAATAGAAGAAGAAACTCGTCAACGTCATTATCAGGCTTTTGACCCTTTATGCAAAGAAGATCCCTTAGATGAAGGCGGAGAGTATAAATGGCGTAAAAACGGAGAATATCATTTACTTAATCCTGAAAATATTTATTATTTACAACAAGCCTGTCAAACCGGCAATTATAAATTATTCAAGCAATTTTCGAAAAATATTAACAAACAAGAAAGCCAATTGAAAAATATACGGAGCTTGCTGGATATCATCGAAACTGCAAAACCCATACCTATAGATTCAGTGGAACCAGTGGAGAATATTGTAAAGCGGTTCAAGACCGGAGCTATGTCTTACGGTTCTATCAGTCAGGAAGCGCATGAATGCATGTGTATAGCCATGAACCATTTACAAGGCAAGAGTAATACCGGGGAAGGCGGAGAACTACCGGAACGCTTTATAATAGGAGCTGACGGAAATAATCGTTCCAGCGCTATAAAGCAAGTAGCTTCCGGACGTTTTGGAGTTACAGTGCATTATTTAAATAATGGGGAAGAAATACAGATTAAGATGGCGCAAGGCGCAAAACCAGGCGAAGGAGGCCATCTTCCCGGTAATAAAGTGTATCCTTGGGTCGCTAAATCGCGTTATTCTACTCCCGGAGTAGAACTGATATCTCCGCCGCCGCATCACGATATCTATTCTATTGAAGATTTAGCTCAGCTGATAAGCGACTTAAAAAGCGCCAACCCTCAAGCAAAAATCAGCGTAAAATTAGTATCTGAAGCAGGCGTTGGCACTATAGCGGTAGGGGTTGCCAAAGGATTAGCCGACGTCATAGCTATAAGCGGATATGACGGAGGGACCGGAGCCGCGTCTCGTACCAGCATCAGGCACGCCGGCTTGCCTTGGGAGTTAGGCGTAGCGGAAGCCCACCAAAGCTTATTGATGAATAATTTACGGAACAGGGTAGTTTTAGAAACTGACGGCAAACTAATGACCGGACGGGATATTATTGTTGCAGCGTTATTAGGAGCGGAAGAATTTGCGTTCGCAACCGCGCCTTTAATAGCAATGGGCTGTAATATGATGAGAGTTTGTAACCTGGATACGTGTCCGGTAGGAATTGCTACCCAACACCCTGAATTAAGAAAGAAATTTGCTGGAAAGCCTGAATATGTGGAAAATTTAATGCTTTTTATAGCCCAAGAAGCACGGGAATGGATGGCCCGTATCGGTGTTCATAATTTCAATGAATTGGTAGGTCATGTGGAATTTTTAAAACAAATCACAGGCGCAATGAATGATAAAGCTAGAACCGTAGACTTGTCGGATTTGCTGTACCAACCTAAAGTTGTGGATGACGTCCAAAAAAGATATTTTACAAAAAAACAGCAACATCCTCTAGCGCAAAGGCTGGATTTAAATACTCTAGTTCCTCTATGCCAGAAAGCAATTAATGAAAAAACCCCAGTTTCTTATAGCCTGCCCATAAACAACGCTGACCGCACAGTAGGAGCGTCTTTGTCCAGCGCTATCGTGAGGGCAAACGGCGCGGCAGGATTGCCTGACGACACCATTCATCTTTATTTCGAAGGATCAGCCGGGCAAAGTTTCGGGGCTTTTCTGGCTTCGGGCGTCACCATGGAACTGCGCGGCGACAGCAATGATCACGTCGGTAAAGGCTTATCAGGGGGCAGACTTATTATAAAGCCTCCGAAAGGTATTACTTACGACCCCGCCGAAAATATTATTATCGGCAACGTCGCTTTTTACGGAGCTACATCAGGCGAAGCGTTTATACACGGGATAGCCGGAGAACGTTTTTGTGTGCGTAACAGCGGCGTGGAAGCGGTAGTGGAAGGTGTAGGCGACCATGGCTGCGAATATATGACCGGAGGAAAAGTCGTGGTTTTAGGTAAAACCGGCCGCAATTTCGCTGCGGGCATGTCAGGCGGAATAGCCTATATTTGGGATAAGGACGATACGTTTTCAATGTTCTGCAATAAAGAATTAGTTACCATAGATGAACTGGAGCAACAGGATATCGATTTAGTTAAGGAAATGTTGGAAAAACACTGGAAATATACTGACAGTCAAAGGGCTCGCTTGATATTGGATAACTTCTATACAGAAAAAGAAAAATTTGTAAAAGTTATTCCTAAAGTTTACAAACAAGTTTTACAATCTATGCACGAAGCGAAGAAACGCAGATTATCTCCCGACGAACAATCTTTGTTTGCCTTTAATGAAGTGACGCACAGACTTCCGTCTGTAGTTGGGAAATAGGAGGTTAATGACATATGGGAAAACCTACTGGTTTTATAGAATATAAAAGAATTGAGGCCAAAGAACGCTCGATCAAAGAGCGTATCGAAGATTATAAGGAATATCTTCTTCCTCAGGATGAAGAAGGCTTAAAAATCCAAAGCGCTCGCTGTATGGACTGCGGAGTGCCTTTTTGCCAAGCTGGGTTGATTGTAGATAAACAAACGGTCGGTTGTCCGCTGAGCAATTTGATACCAGAAGTTAACGATCTGGTTTACCATGACAGAATTGCAGCCGCTTACGATCGCTTGACCAAAACTAATCCTTTTCCGGAAATTACCGGAAGAGTTTGTCCTGCTCTGTGCGAAGGCTCTTGTACTTTAGGAGAGCATGAACCGGCAGTAACTATTAAAGATATTGAACGTTTTGTGGCAGATAAAATGACATCATCCGCCAAGGCTAAACCCCGCTTGCCTAAAATCCATTCCGACAAACGCGTGGCGGTGATAGGATCAGGTCCCGCAGGTTTAGCGTGCGCCGACCTTCTTAATCAATTGGGAAACGAAGTTACGGTTTTTGAGCGGGCTGACCGGCCGGGAGGTTTGCTCATGTATGGGATCCCCAATATGAAACTTGATAAATCATTGGTATTAAACCGTGTTGAATTAATGAAAGCGGAAGGAATTAAATTCATTCTTAACGCTCATATAGGCAGCGGTTATTCCTTTCATGAACTCATTCAAGGCTTTGACGCAATCGTTTTATGCTTAGGGGCTACTCAAGAACGCAACCTGTCCGTGCCGGGAGATTACTTGAAAGGCGTCGTTACTGCTATGTCTTATTTAACCAGCTCCACTAAAAACCTGTTAGCTGATAAACCGTTAAAAAACGCGCTATTAGACGCCGGGGGTAAAGATGTCATCGTTGTGGGCGGAGGGGATACCGGAGCAGATTGTGTTGCTACCGCCATACGTCAAAAAGCCCGCAGCGTATCTCAGCTTGAGATAATGCCCGCTCTTCCTCCATACAGAAAAAATGACAACCCTTGGCCTTTATGGCCGGCTGTTAAACGCCACAGCTATGAGCAAGAAGAAGCGCTTGAATTTTTTGGCAAAGACCTTAAAGAATATGAAACAACGGTCAAAGAAATTTTAGGAACACCCGAGGGAAAAGTAAAAGGCGTTAAAACTGTGAAAGTAAACTGGAGTATAGAAAACGGTAAAAATATAATGAAAGACATCAGCGGGAGCGAACAGATAAGACCAGCAGAGTTAGTCATTACAGCTTTAGGATTCACCGGGCCTGAAAAAGCATTGTTGGAGCAATTGAATCTGAAAATAGATAATTACGGTATGCCAGAAACAGAAAATATCAATTATAAAAGTAATCTGCCCATGCTGTTTGTAGCCGGAGACATGAGACGAGGCCCTAGTTTAGTAGTGTGGGCGCTGATGGAAGGACGCCAGGCGGCCAAACAATGCAACGATTACTTAAAAAATGTATAAAATAAAAATCATGAAAAGTTTTTTAACAAAAAATCAATAATCGTATTTTTTCAAGATATTCATACAGACTTCACGTTTAGTAATCCTCTGGTCCATAGCTTGTTTTTCAATGAAGCGATGCGCTTCGGGTTCAGTTATTTTCAGATAGGTAATGAGGACTAGTTTAGCCCGGTCAATAAATTTCAGGTCTTTTATCTGCTGTTTCAGAGCGTCGTTTTGTTTTTGCAAATAATGCATTCTATTATGAGAAGTGAGCAAAATGTTTATTGCCCATTCAAAAATATAACGGTTCACCGGTTTGAGTATAACTAAAACTCCGTTTTCTTTCATTTGCAATGACAATTCCTCTTCTAATTCATCTTTTGTCAGCAGCATTATCTGCATATTGCTAGCTTGAGCGAGTTCTAAAGCTAAATCTATTCCATTGGAATCAGGCAAAGGGGCGTTGATGATTCCTAAATCAAAATCCCTCTCCTTTATATACCGCTGAACCAGTTTCTGATTTGAAACACTTATAATATCCGTTTCAGCATATGATAAAATATCGGTAACTACTTGGATAATCTTTGTTGCGCCAGACGCTATCAGTATTCTGTTCATAAATTATCCGCCCCCTGGTCAAGTACTAAAAAATTGCTGTTCAGTAAACAAACCCCATTAAGAAATAACTTTTTATATTATAATAATTTATAAATGAATTTTCATTAAGAAAATAAAATTTTATTAGTTTGACATTTAGACAGCTATCTGTTAATCTGATGTAAATAAAGCAATAAGCAAAGGCGCTATGTTGTATTTAAATCATCATAGGGTCTTTTTTGTTTTTTTATCTTTAAAATCTAATGAAAGGCGGGGGCAAGCATGGAAAATAATATGAATTCATTCAACGCCATGGTCTTTAATGACCAAGTAATGAGAGAACGTCTACCCAAAGACATTTACGATTCATTGCACCGTACCATGCAAGAAAGAAAGCATCTGGACCGGGAAGTGGCAAATGTAGTTGCCAGCGCGATGAAAAACTGGGCGGTCGAAAAAGGAGTAACTCATTTTACACATTGGTTTCAGCCCATGACCGGGGTAACAGCCGAAAAACACGAAGCATTTATTAATCCTACCATAAACGGCGGTACTCTCAACAATTTTACCGGAGATGAATTGATTAGAGGAGAGCCTGACGCTTCAAGTTTTCCAACCGGAGGTATCCGCGCAACTTTTGAAGCACGCGGTTACACCGCGTGGGATCCTACTTCTTACGCATTTATAAAAGGAAACGTGCTTTGTATACCGACTGCGTTTTGTTCATATTCAGGAGAAGCTTTGGATAAAAAGACGCCTTTGCTTCGTTCCATGCAGGCTATCGCTAAACAAGCCGAAAGAATATTAAAACTTTTCGGAGAAGAAAATCCTTCCGGCGTAACTACGACGGTAGGTCCAGAACAAGAATACTTC
>JAISDD010000198.1 GCA_031265005.1 Syntrophomonadaceae bacterium
TTTGATTGAACTAGTGATATTTTTTTAGAAAACGCCGCGATATTCATAGAATTGTTTTCGTGAAACGGTATGGCTTCGTTTACGCCTTTTCGCGGTTTTCGGGCTTTCTTCCATCACGATATAATCTTTTTCGTCCTCAAGGGACATATTGCAATTTCTATAACCAAATAAAAAGCTGTGCTATAATACTTTTTGTATTTTTTCAAACATCATTATCAAAACTTATTTACACCATTCTGCTAAATATGCTCGAAGTTGCAACGAAATTATCAAGAAAGTATACTGTACCTTTGGTATTATAGATATGAAAGGAGGGCCGAGAATGAATATGCTAAAACAATTCAATGATGCAATGGCGTACATTGAAAATAATTTGGTTGACGGTGTGGATGCTGCTCATATCTCAAAAATCGCGGGGTGTTCTGAATATCATTTTCGAAGAGTATTTTCTTTCCTTGCAGGGATGCCGTTAGGTGAATATATTCGCCGCAGAAAGCTATCTTTGGCGGGAACACTCTTGCAATCTGAAAAAGAAAAGGTTATTGATGTGGCAGTAAAGCTGGGATACGAAACGCCGGAGGCATTTAGCAGAGCATTTCAAACAATGCACGGAATAAATCCTTCACAAGCAAAAAAAGAAAATGTTGCGCTTAAAGCATTTCCGCCCATGACCTTTCAACTAACTATAATTGGAGGAATAGAAATGGATTATCGAATTATAGAAAAGGATGCATTTAGTATTATAGGGTTTAAGAAAAAAATTACAGCACAGTTCAAAGGGGTCAATCCTCAAATGGATACTTTAATTCAGAGACTTACCCCCGATATAATTACGGAACTAAAGGATATGGGAGATATTGAACCTAAAGGGATGCTGAACGTTTCTACTAATTTTTTGGAGCGTACTGCTGAAGGAACCAAGCTTGACCAATACATTGGTATCGCAACAACAAAATTTTCGCCCGACACCACAAATAATTATGATGTTTTACAGGTAAAAAAATCCACATGGGCTGTTTTTGATGTAGTAGGCATCTTCCCTGATGCGCTTCAAAATACGTGGGCAAAAATTTTCGCTGAATGGTTCCCTACATCTGGTTATGAGCTAAATGAGGGGCCCGAAATGCTTTGGAATGAAAACTCAGATATTTCAAAAAATGATTATAGGAGCGAAATCTGGATTCCTGTTCGCAAATTATAAATGTCGTGTTCGTGGAAATACCGCTATAACCCGCCCCAACGGAAATAAAAGAACCTACATGGCAGCCTCTAATTTAGTTTGCTTTTCATGACAAACTATTCTATTCCGCCGGTTCCCTCTTTTCCGTCATCAGCGCATAAGCAAAAATAAACACCCATATCAATGCTCCTACCAGCGCGTAGGTTGCCAAACTCCAGCCTTTACCCTGAGAAATAGCGGAATTGCCTATATAATAAAATACATTAATGCCTACTAATCCTACAATGGTTAAAATAAAAATTGCTTTTTTAACACCAGCAGATAGAGTATTTTTTTTAGCCCAACTGCAAAATTTAACAAAAAAATAAGTAAATATCAATACCGACAGCATAACAACCAGCGGACTATGAAAAATACCTTCCCCTCCGGACGCAGAACCAAAAATCGCCAATTTTACTTCACCTCCTGTCGTCATCGTTTATATCATTAAATATCTATAACGCATATGATAATCTGTTTGGTTAAAAATTATTATTCTGCAAATACATCGATTATCCTTTTTATAAAAAGAAGCTTGTAAAAAATCATAAAAAAACCTTTACATATTTCGCCGCGATGTTCATAATTAATAACAACAAGCAAGTAAATCAGGTAGTCGCAGACTTAAAAGTCTGAGGAAAGTCGGAGCTCCATAGGGCAAGATGCTGGATAACGTCCAGTGGGGGCGACCCTAAGGCCAGTGCCACAGAAATAAACCGCTTCTGCTGAACGCGAAGCAAGGGTGGAAAGGTGAGGTAAGAGCTCACCAGCGTTTAGGCGACTAAACGGCTCGGTAAACCCCATCTGGAGCAAGACCTAATAGAGGAACCATGAAGCGGCCCGTTTCGTTCCCGGGTATGGTCGCTGGAGATATCAGGCAACTGATATCCAAGATAGATGACTACTTAATACAGAACTCCGCTTAAAGATTTGCTTGCTTTTTATTTTCAGCCTAAACGCTCAGATCCTTTATTCCAACGAGCTTCGGGGTTCCAGCCATTTAGCCAAACTGGGGTAAACTTCCTCGCGGGCTATGGACCCAAAGACCAAACCTCCGTGCCCGATGTTAAATTCCATATACTCTTTGTCAGTGGAAGAAACCATATCTAAAAACGCTTTGGCTTGCACCGGTAAAACGATATGATCGTTTTTGCCTGCCATAGTCAAAACGGGACAAGTTATTTTACTCAGATCGATCAACTGATTCCTGAGACTGAATTCTTTTTTCTTTATCTTATTGTTTTGAAAAATATCTTTAGCCCATTGACGAAATGCTTCGCCTGGAAAATTTATATTTTCATTGACCCATTTGTTTAATATTTTCCAATTGTAGACCGACATCCCCTCATCCATCATTTTCCACAGCCTGGTATAAGTTCCGATATAATTATTGACTGGGTTGAGCATTTTAACAGCTGCGTCGATCAAGTTTTTGGGGATAAGTTTATAGACGTCCACTATATAATCCACGTCAAAATCTTTTGATTTTATAAATTGTGATGTTGCTCCCACCGTTTCAAAATCAAAAGGCGCCGCCAAGGTAACAAAATTTTTGATTTTAGGGGTATTAAAAATCGACATATACATGGAGACAATAGTACCTCCCATGCAATAACCCAAAATAGTAAGCTGATCCATACCTGAAAACTGACATACTTTTCTTACCGCATGAGCAATATAATCAAAGACTAAATCTCCGATGCTCAAGTTGCGGTCTTCCCAGGCGAACTCTCCCCAGTCCAGCAAATATACGTCAAAGCCCTTATTGACCAATGTCTCAATCATGCTCATGCCAGGCGCGATGTCCAATATAAAAGGTTTGTTGATCAATGCGTAAACAAATAGCAAAGGCACTTTGTGCGAAACCGTACCGTTGATAGGTATATAATGATAAAGTTTGGCTTTATTTTTTTTCCATACCGTTTCTTTCGGTGTCATGCCAGTTTGGGGAAAAGGATCGAATGTTAACAGTTCAGCCCATTTGGCAGTGGTATCAACCATATGGTCAAAATTTTCCTGAATCTTTTCGCCAATTTCCTGAGCAGACCCGGTCAGTAATTTTATTTCTTTCATTGCCCTTTTCCTCCTACTAATGAATCAATATCTCATAGAATTTCAATTAATGTATGGCTCCGATAATTCGTAAATTCCTGCTCATAAAAGCCGTTCTCAATCATGGTTTCTGTTGATCGGCGGCGGTTTTCTTGGCCCGGGGCGAAGGTTTCTTTTCCGTCTTTTTCCGGGGCACTGCTTTAACCAAAGGCGGGCTTTCTTGAACCTCGGCGCTAACCGTATGCTTTTCTGCCAATTGCTGCTTCAGCTGATCTAAAGACGATTTTATTTGCTCTGTTTCTTCCATGAATTTAGATTGCAGTTGAGCCTGAAAATCGACTAACTTCATTAGATTAGCGGCTAAAACCTGTATTTGCGTCGTTATTTGATAATCAATAGTATCTACTTTATCTTCTATTCCTATTATTAATTCCGCCAGTCCCGAAATATCTTTTTTTCCGGCTAAAGGATTACTTTCCATTATCTTGTCCATATTTTGGCTGTTCCATTGATAAGATTTTAAATATTTATCTTTAATTTGATTCATGGAATCGACATAAGTAGGGGTAGTTACCATTTCGTTAACTATTTTCCCTAAAGCTTCTTCGCTGCTGAAATAAACTTCCTTCCAAAATTTAGCTAAGTCAGGAACAGTTATAGTTTCATCCTTATGAGAAGCTTCATCATTAACCTTATTTTCTTTACCTTTATCCATGAAAATTCACCTTTCTGTTACTAATAAATGAGCGGTTATAACCAAATATGGTCATAACCGCTCGTTTATCTCATTAATTAATTATTTTCAACTTTCTTGCTGAGGTCATCAACCTTTTTGGTTAAATCATTTATATAGTTGAAATTAGGGATATTAGCGTTCTCTACTGCGCTGGTAACCGCTTCTTTAACTAAATTTTGAAAATGCAGTTGATTCTTTTTAGCTTGCTGTAATAAATCTTCTGTTACTTTTAACGCTTCGTCACGTTCAACTTTTCTCTGGCTGAAA
>JAISDD010000238.1 GCA_031265005.1 Syntrophomonadaceae bacterium
AATGTGGGCGACGCTTATCTTGTCGGCGACGGCTTGTACGTTTGGAGCGCAACAGCCCAGCTATGGGAAAACGTGGGTGATATCAGAGGCCCGCAGGGACTTCCAGGGCCGCAAGGAGACATTGGCGTTCAGGGGCCCAAAGGCGACCCCGGGCCTGCCGGACCTCAAGGGCCCAAAGGCGATACCGGGCCTGCCGGACCTCAGGGGCCCAAAGGCGATCCCGGACCTGTCGGACCTCAAGGGGAGCAAGGGGCGCAAGGCGTACAAGGTTCGCCGGGAACCGACGGTACAGGAGTAAATATATTAGGCTCTTATGACAGCGAAACAGATCTTGCCGCGGCTCATCCGAGCGGTAATGTGGGCGACGCTTATCTTGTCGGCGGCGATTTGTACGTTTGGAGCGCAACATCTCAGCTATGGGAAAACGTAGGTGATATCAGAGGCCCACAAGGAACTCCTGGCGTTCAGGGAGCAAAAGGCGATCCCGGACCTCAGGGTCCAAAGGGGGAGCCCGGTTCAATCACTAGCCAAATATCGACAATGATTCCGTTCGCATCCCATACCGCGCCGCGTATGGCAACAAACAACGCGGGTGAGGCAATAAGTGTCAGCGCGATTACTTTTGCTGGAACTTCTCCTGTGATGACGCTTGAAGGAAATGGGACCGTGACCCTCCAAGCCAACAATCAAGACGTGTTTTCATTACCTTTTGCTGCTGTTATTGAGAATATATATGTGACTTTTAACACATATCTGGATTTTACGCTTCCATCAGGTATAACGGTTTACCCGTTTCTGCAGCTATATACCGCGTCCCCTGCCAGCAATACATTTGCGCCGTTATCAATGACGAAGCTGGCGGTAAATACGGGATATAGCGGGAGAGTACAGGCTCGTACCGCGCGCGCAGCCTCTGTTTCTCAGATAGGACTGACCTTACCCGCCGGCACAAGAGTTCTTATTGGAGGCCAGATGGAAATCATAGGGACCAGCAATCTGGCACAAAGTTATAATTTTTATTTAACAGGCGGAATCGCTCTAAGGAGCGTTTGAGAAAACAACAAACTCTTGGGACTGCGTATGGTTTCAATATTTTTGTTTTTTTATTGGATGCTTCCGTTAAACTGACAGGTATTATTTAGGGCGAGGGAATTTTATGGCAGGCAATTAAACTTGCAAGCTTCAAAAAAGCTCCAACATTACCTGATTTCTTCTGTTCCAGTATACTTTAGGAATAAATAAACATTTAGCCTGTGTATTGCCAGCGAAAAGGAGTGCCTCATTAGGGTCTTTTGTAAAATAATTCACCCCTCAGAAAGCAAGCGGCCACATTCTTTTCATAGCCTTTCATCATCCATAAAAGACACGGAAAGGGGCGCTCCTGCGTTTGTAAACGAAGTTGCTTTTGTGATATAGTCAAAGGAAATGAGATTTTCAATAGCTGAGTGCGATAAAACTACGAGCGGCAACCTTGATATTTTCCGCTACATGTTAAAATTTCTTAAAGCGAACAAAGCCCACATGAAAATAGCCGGAATTTTTAGAGAGAAGTAGTTTTACTAATGATTAACAGAAATTATAAGTAATTGGGAAAGCGCAAGCGGCTAATACGCTCATGAATGTGCCGGGGGCATACTTTTAGGAGCCGAAATCAAAATATGCATAATAATTTAGCTTCATTGGCGCGCATATCGCCAGGCGTTATAGAAAAGACAAGCGTTTCAGGATTTCTTCACGATGCCATATAAATGTTAATGGGGCGTTTGTAAATGATGGACGTATTAAAAAAATGCTTAGGGGCCGGGGAGACGAAACAAGCCTGCCTGCGGCTATTGATATAAAAAAGGGGGTACTCGTAAATGATTGGGGCGATAATTGGTGATATTGTAGGGTCTGTCTACGAATGGAATAATATTAAAACTAAGGACTTTCCCTTATTCCGCGAGGACTGTTTTTTCACGGATGATACGATTATGACGGTTGCGGTCGCAGAGGGGGTGATGAAAGGAGGTAAGGCTGATGATTTCATAGACGCTATGAAAAAATACGGCCGTCGGTACCCGGATTCGGGATACGGAACCCGATTTAGATTCTGGCTGTTTTCTGATGACCGTGTCCCGTATAACAGTTTTGGAAACGGGTCGGCCATGCGGGTTTCCCCTGTGGCGTGGCGGGCGCGTACCCTTGACGAAGCAGAAAAATACGCTGAAATATCAGCTGCGGTTACGCATAATCACCCGGAAGGGATAAAAGGAGCGCGGGCGACGGCAGCTGCTATATTCCTGGCCAGAACAGGTAAGACCAAAGCGGAAATAAAGGAATATATCGAACGCGAATACAGATATGATTTAAGCCGAACGCTTGACGAAGTTCGCCCGGGGTACTATTTTGACGAAAGTTGTCAGGGGACGGTGCCGGAAGCGATCATAGCTTTTTTAGAAAGTACGGATTTCGAAGATGGGATACGTAACGCCGTTTCCTTAGGCGGAGACAGTGATACTCTCGCTGCTATAACCGGCAGTATAGGGGAGGCGGCGTATGGAATACCTGAAAACATCAGAAAATTGGCCTGGAACGTACTTGATGAGCAGTTGATCAAAGTTATTATGGCTTTTGAAAAAATTATGAAGTGAATGAAGAAGCTTATTCGGTGTTTTAACGTTTTTAATCGGTATTTTAATGTAATAAGTTATTTTACCGCCCAATGAACACCAGGTATTTTGACGCGCTTTGCGGATAATGCGGCCGAAACATAAAAAAGTAATACGAAAAATAAAATCGAAATGAATGACAGCGGAAATTTTTTTGGCGTTAGAACGAATTTAATTAAGGCTGGTTTTATGTTTTAGTATCAGATATTCTTTGAGCTGCGTCCGTACTTCATTAAAATCGATGGGTTTGGCGATATGTCCGTTCATTCCCGCGGCCAAGCATTGCTCGATATCTTCCCGAAAGACATTAGCGGTCATTGCGATGATCGGAATAGTTTTTGCTTTGGGAATATCAAGCGCGCGTATGCGTTTAGTAGCTTCGTACCCGTCCATCTCCGGCATTTGCACGTCCATAAAAATCATATCGTATTTGTCGGGCGTACCGCTAAACATTTGTAATGCGCTGGCGCCATTTTCCGCGCAATCTATGGTCAATTCGGTTGGTTCTAATAAAGCCAGTACAATCTCGCGGTTAATCTCTACATCCTCTGCCAGAAGTACGCAAAATTCTTTAAAGCAATCTTCTTCTAGCGGCTGAGGCGTTTTGACCGTTGTGATCGGTTTGTCTATGCCCAGGCAGTCGTTGAGACAGTCAGCTATCATGGAGAAAAACAATGGCTTAGGCAAAAATTTGTTTATGCCGGCTTGTTTAGCTTCTTGCTCGATAGTACTCCATTCGGCTGAAGACAGCATGACCATGACGGCGTCGTCTTTGTAACGGTTTCTGATCCAGTTTGCAAGCTCCAGGCCGTCCATAACAGGCATTTTCCAATCGATAAAGTAAATGTCATAAGGACCGTTTTGTTCTATAAGTACGCAGGCATCTTTTCCGTTTGCAGCCACATCGCATACAATGCTGAGGTCTTGGGCGACTTCAGTAAAGTATTCCCGTACTTCAATGGCGTCGTCCACTGTTAATGCGCGGATATTTTCCCGATTTATACCTGGCTTCAATAGGCTTATCTGCTCTTCCGGACCCTTCTCAGTCTTTACAGTAAAAGAAAAAGTGGATCCCGTGCCAGGAGCGGACTTTACCCAAATTTGCCCGCCCATCAACTCCACGATGCGTTTAGAAATCGCAAGCCCCAGCCCTGTTCCGCCAAATTTTCGCGACGTACTGCTTTCAGCCTGCTGAAACGAATTAAACAGGCGCGTTTGTTGTTTTTCCGAAATGCCGATACCATTATCAGATACGTCTACCTGCAAAGTGCAGAGGCCTGCTTTTTCTTCTATCAAGCGCACGTTCATGCGTATTGATCCTTGTTCCGAGGTGAATTTTACGGCGTTGGAGAGCAGATTAGAGATAACTTGCGCCAGCCGCTGGGCATCTCCAATCAGGATGCGCGGGATACGGCGGTCGATATATACAGTAAAGTCCTGCTGCTTTTCATCAACGCGAAAATTAATGACGTTCACCACTTGCTGTATCATCTTTTCCAAATTGAAGGGGTCAGGAGACAGTTCCAGTTTATTAGCCTCTATTTTCGACATGTCTAATATGTCGTTGATTACCCCAAGCAAATGGGTAGAAGCATTTTCTATTTTGTTGAAAGCATAGTCTTTTTTTTCTACAGAATCAGCGGATTTACCGATGCCTGTCATTCCTATAATGGCGTTCATGGGCGTACGCATTTCGTGGCTCATGTTGGCCAAAAAATCGCCCTTAGCGTGAGAAGCTTGTTCCGCGGCCATTTTCGCTTTTGACAGTTCGGTAATGTCGTTCATAACGATGATTACTCCGCGGCAGACGCCGGTATCTTCGATGGCTGGAGTAATCTCAACTTTAAAGACAAAAGCGCTTTCGTCCAAAAAGGTTACTTTTTCCTCGTAACGGTCGAGGGACACGGTACGCATTACCTCCATGCAACGCTCGCTGGTGGCGTCCACCCAATGTTCAGGTATGATTTTCTTAAAAAGATTAGAAAAAGGCTGTTCTACAATTTCCCGCATATCGCTGTACCCTAAAAGCGCCACGACATGATCGCTCCCGAGTACAAAACGCATCTTATCATCGAACATACAGGTAATACCAGGCGTGTTTTTAAGCAAAAGTTTGTTGTAAAAATTGGAAAGTTCTTTGGCGCTTTCATTCGCGTCGCGCAAACGCTCGGCTTGTTCATGCATAATGGAAAGCGCGCGATAATCCCGCTCCAGTTTTTTATGCTGCCGTAAGAGTTGATTATAAACTTTTCCTAAATTATTTTCCATATCAGTTTTCATTCACATATATCACAGGTCAAAACATACAAAGAGTTATAGAACAGTTGTGAAAACGGTTGACGGCTTCACCGTCTTTGTAAAGAACAGGACATATTTCACCCAAGCAGTAAACGCCTGTAAGAGCAATGCCTTCAGGCAGCATTTCGGAAAGAATATTTCCTTCAGCGTCGGCGTCAGAGCCGAGGATCATCGCCCGTCCGCAACAGGAAACGCAGAAAATGGTAGAATATGTATAATTTGGCGTCCGTTCCGCTTCCTGCAGCAATGCGGATAAAGAATCACGGCAGGCGGCTTTGATGTCGTCCTTTTTGATCAGGCATATGTTGGCCAGCGATCCGGTGGGGACATCACCTACGAAAGTACCGCTTCCAGTTGTATGGTCGATCGCTAGAATATGCCGCATTATAGGGACTTCGTCAGCGCTGTCTTCTCGAGTCAGCATCATGGGATAGGAGGTGAACGCCAGCAGAGGATCGGCAACATCTGTCTTTAAACCGAAACTTTCCAAATATTCGACTAATGTTTCGTTGCCTACACGGCGGACGACATTTCCTGAAGCGTCTACGATACGGCGTATACGCTCGGCAAAGCTTGAAGTAACGTGCCGTATCGCGAACGTGGGCTTCACTTCTCCCCAAACGCTGACTAGCACCATAGCGTCACGGTATTCGTCGCCGGAAAAAAATACGCGAGCCCGCTCATAATCGTAATCGTCCGAAGCAACTCCGCCTATCAGGGGAACGTTTCCGGAGGCTTTCGAAAGGATTTCAGGATATCTGTCTCCTGAGAAGGGCATCCCGTAAGGACAAAACACGAACATGAAACCAGGTCTTTCACCGTATGCAGAAGCTTTTTTAACGACTTCCGCGTAAGAGGCGCTGATTGCTTCTTCGCTGTTATCATGCGTTAGGTTTTTGGAAACGGCAGGGAAAAAAGCGCAACGGTCCGCCGTTAAAACGGTCAGCACTGCCGCCGTTTCGTGACGGCCGTTGGTATCCAGCGTGGCTAGAGTGGTCATACCGGCGATATCCATACCGAGTATGGCTTTAAGCTGTTTTGTGAGTTCCGAGGCGTCCATATCCGCGTCACAAAGCAGGATACCTATGGAGTTTTTTTCGAGGACAAGATTTTTGTTTATAGTATCGGCGAGCTGGCGAGCGGCTTCCCCGATATCATCTATTTCGTAGGTCATTGCGACCGCGCTTCTCATTCATGCTCCCGCCTTTCTCAGATTTTATTTTTGGGGCGCGCAAACAGGATTTTTTGCGACAAGTTCAGACAATAATTTTAAAACATTATAGCATATATTCTAATAGCAAAAAAGAAATATTATTGACAAGGGCTTTTTCTGTCAATTTAAGTCGGTAACAATACATAGTGAAAATTAAAAAATCGACACCTTTTTTAAAACTGAAAAAAATTCTTTTGCTTGAAGCAATTATTATTGGCAAGTTGTACTTGACTTTACAAATCCCAAAGTATAAAATATTATTTGCTGAACGGATTTAAGGACTGGATGAACGCGCCAATCGGGCTTAGGACAGTCATTAGTCTGGATTCTCAACAAGGAGGGATACCCAAGCGGCCAAAGGGGGCAGACTGTAAATCTGTTGGCACCGCCTTCGAAGGTTCGAATCCTTCTCCCTCCACCAGTAAGCTATTATCGCGGGATGGAGCAGTTGGTAGCTCGTCGGGCTCATAACCCGAAGGTTGCCGGTTCAAGTCCGGCTCCCGCAACCAGAAAATTTAATTTCTTCTATTATATATGTATGGCAGGATGAAAATAGCAAGAAATTTTTAACGCGTCTGCGGACGCAATTGTAAACCTCGGCGGGTAATAATGCAAAGCATGTTTTCAGGTTAGCAACTGAACATATCCGCCGCAGGTTTTATCGTGTCCGGCAAAAGAATGTCCATCTGCCCGGAATGAAAGATTTTGTTTAGGGGAGAGGCTTTTTGCCCGGTTATGATAAAATAACTGGTCTTACCTGAATAGGGCCGAAAAATTATTCTTAGCTATAAATGACGAAGGCTGAAAAATCTTTAACTTTTCCTGATGAAGATTAATATCTAAAGGAAACGTCTTATGGTGTAGCTAAGCAAAATCGCCCATATAGCTCAGTCGGCAGAGCGTATCCTTGGTAAGGATAAGGTCACCGGTTCAAGTCCGGTTATGGGCTCCACTTGGCGGCGTAGCTCAGCTGGCTAGAGCATACGGTTCATACCCGTAGTGTCAGGGGTTCAAATCCCTTCGCCGCTACCAAAGTAAATTCAGGAAGTGAGGGTAATGCTCACTTCCTTTGGTTTATTAGTAAATAATAGCGCCGGCGGCGAGAACAGTTTTTCCAACGCCAAGGCCGTTTTCAAAAGTTGCTATGACGGATAAGCGGTTTGTAATTTATTTAAACTTTTGAACACCCACAACTTATTGACACAAGGTTCGGCTTATGATAGAGTATTATAGGATTTTTATGCACGAGATGGAGGTGCAAGGTAATGCGTGTTGGAATAACACTGGCTTGTTCTGATTGCAAGCAGCGTAATTATACCTATACGAAAGATAAGAAAAAAAGCACTGAGAAAGTTGAAGTACGAAAATATTGCCGTTTTTGTAATACCCATACCGTACACAAAGAAATTAAGTAAAATTAGGGATGTGAACTGATTGGCTAAAAATAACATTCCAGTCAAAGCGGAAGTGAAAGTCAAGAATCGCGTGTATAATATAAAAGAATACTTTATCAGTGTTTATTCAGAATTAAAACGGGTTCATTGGCCTAATCGCAAGCAGATATTAGTATATACCGGAGTAGTAATCTTTATGGTATTACTGGTAATGTTAATTCTTTGGTTATTTGACACCGGATTATCAACTTTGCTGAGATTGTTAAATGATAGATTTAATGGACAGCTTTAAATAAGGTGGTGGAAATTATGCCAGCCGAAAAATTAATTGTAGAAGAAACGGAGGAGACCGCCGCTGAGCTAAACTCCGTTCCTGTTGATTCAAACGAGGAGCCAGCCGCTCCGGAATCAAGAGGCGAGTGGTTTGTTGTTCATACCTATTCCAGCTATGAGAACAAAATTAAGCTCGACATCAACAAACGGGTCGAATCCATGAGTATGCAGGATAAAATTTTTGACATCATCATACCGGAAGAGCAAGAGGTTGAGTATAAAAATGGAAAGAAAAAAATAACTACCAAAAGGGTCTTTCCGGGATATATTATTGTTAATATGATAATGAGCGAAGATTCTTGGTATGTAGTGCGGCATACTCCTGGCGTAACGGGTTTTGTGGGCAGCGGGGGCAAGCCAATTCCGTTGCAGCCTGATGAAGTCAATAAAATTTTAGGAAAAATGGGCTTGGTCGATAGTAAACCTAAAATCATCGACATAGAAATAGGTGAAAATATCAGGGTGAGGACCGGGCCATTTACTAATTTTGAAGGAATAGTCCGTGAGCTCTTGGCCGACCGCGGAAAAGTCAGGGTTACGATATCAATGTTTGGCCGTGAAACACCGGTCGAATTAGATTATGAACAAATCGAAAAAATATAAGGAGGTGTAAAAGTGGCAAAAAAAGTGCTGGGAACAATATCCTTGCAAATTGAAGCCGGTAAAGCGACGCCGGCGCCGCCGGTAGGACCTGCTTTAGGACAATACGGTCTTAATATAATGGGCTTTTGTAAAGAATACAACGCCAGAACGTCTAACCAGTCCGGATTTATTGTACCGGTGGAAATAACCGTTTATGCCGACAGGTCTTTTTCTTTTGAACTAAAGTCCCCGCCGGCTTCGGATTTATTAAAAAAAGCCGCTGGTGTTGAGCGTGGGTCCGGCGAACCCAATGTTAAAAAAGTAGGTAAAGTTACCCGGGCCAAACTTATTGAAATCGCTGAAACTAAAAAAGCTGATTTGAATTCGTCCGATTTGGAAGCGTCCATACGGATGATAGAAGGAACCGCCCGCAGCATGGGATTAGAAATAGTTGAATAAGACTATGTGTAAAATATTTAGTGGGAGAGCCGGAAGGTTCGGTAACCACAGGAGGTATGCTTAATGAAAAGAGGAAAATTATATCAAGAAGCTTCAAAAAGCGTGGATAAAAATAAATTTTATGATACCGCAGAAGGTTTACAATTATTGAAAGAACAAGCAAAAGCCAAATTTGACGAGACGGTAGAAATACACGTAAAACTAGGGGTTGATCCTCGCCATGCCGATCAGCAGGTTCGGGGAACCGTAAGCCTTCCGCATGGTACCGGAAAAACACGCAAAGTTTTAGTTTTTGCTAAAGGAGAAAAAATAAGAGAAGCCGAAACAGCAGGCGCTGATTATGTGGGGGCTGAAGAGCTGGCCGAAAAAATTCAAAACGGCTGGTTTGATTTCGATGTCGCGGTGGCTACTCCGGACATGATGGGAGTAGTGGGGAAATTAGGTAAAATATTAGGGCCGCGCGG
>JAISDD010000264.1 GCA_031265005.1 Syntrophomonadaceae bacterium
AAATGCCCTCTAATACATGGCAAAAAGACTCAATGATGATGTCTAAATCCTTAAAGGTTAAATCACTGTCACTAAGCTGTCCATCCTGTAGCTTATCATTTACAATCGACTTAACCATCTTTTTAATCGCTTCCGAACTAGGTTCCGGCAAAGACCTGACACTGGCTTCGACCGCATCCGCCAGCATTACTAAAGCCGTTTCTTTTTTCTTGGGTTTTGGTCCTTCATAATGAAATCCTTCTTCGCTTATAATCATCTGCTCTTCCTGATTCTGCAAAGCTTTATTATAAAAGAACTTGACTAAACTAGTTCCATGATGCTGCTCAATAAAGTCAATTATGGACTGCGGCAGTTTAGCTTCTTTAGCCATCTCCACTCCATCGCGGACATGCGATATAACAATCAAAGAAGATAAAACCGGCGCCATATTCTCATGAGGGTTCCCAAAATTATTCTGATTTTCAATAAAATATTCCGGCCGCCTCAGTTTTCCTATGTCATGATAATAAGCTCCGGCCCTAACCAGCATAGCGTTAGCTCCGACGGCGCCAGCCGTCGCCTCAGCCAAATTACCCACCATTAAACTATGGTGATAAGTACCAGGAGCTTCCATCAGCAACCTTCGCAAAATATAATGGTTCGGATTAGAAAGCTCCAGCAGTTTCATCATACTGGTTATTCCAAAAACCGTTTCCAAAAACGGCAGAGTGCCGATCATAAGAACCGCTGATAATATACCATTGATAGCTCCTATGACGACTCCGACCGCTATGACTGTCAATTCCAAATTTCCTGAAATCATCAGCACAATAATTATCGCGATTACATTTCCTAACGCAACGTAAAGACCTGCTTTAGCCAAATCCGAAGTCTGACTTATATGATGAACTTTAAAAACGCCGATGGTTCCGCCCACGAAAGAAACGATAGCATAATAGAGCTGGTTACTGTCGCTTAATACCCCCACAAAAACAGACATTAAAAAGCACCAAAATAAAGCCAGGCGATAATCCAGCAAAATAGTTATCAGCATGGTGCCGGCAGCAACCGGCGCTATAAATCTTACTAAATCATTCATTCTAGGCTGATCGCTTATTTTAACCATAAAAATAAAAAAGATCAAAATAAGAATGAAAAGAAAAACCAATTCCATCAATAAAATACTGCGTTCATAAGTTTCGCTGTCTTTATAATAACGCTGCATATATTTGAACCCCAGCCACATAATGAGCAGCACAAACAAACCCAAACCTACTATTGTATAAGGGAAGTTATTACTCCGCAAATATCCCATCTGTTCCAAAATACTTATCTGTTCAGGAGTTACTCTCTCGCCTTCCCTGACAATAATTTCACCGGCTTTTACGGTTTTTGTTACTTCTGGAATGGCTTCCACAGCTTTTCGTATTTCTTCGTCGGTGGCTTCTTGGTTAAAAATCAAGTTAGGCCTGGTAGCATTCACTAAAATGTATTGCATAGTGTCAAGCTCCGGCTGCGGGAAATTCAGATAGTTGATCTGTAAAGCAGCTTGCTCGTTAACTGAAAGCAGCTTCTCTTCTGCAATTGTATCTTCCATAATTCCTTGCACTAATCCTACTAGCAAATCCCGTACTTGCTGAACTTCTTCTATAGTTTGTCCCTGCCAATACTGTACTAAATCCGCTTTACTGGTGATCCTTTGCTCCGGCTCTTTAGCCAGCCCGTCAAAAAGCCCGGCTAAAGCGCTAGCGCGTTCTGTTTCCGGATAAGCTAAAATAGTAAACATATCTTCAAAAAACAAATTTACAAAACTAGCGGAATTTTCAATAGCCGCGTGATCTCTATTATAAACTTTTTGTACTCCTTCCGCCGCTTGTTTTCTAAGCTCCGCAGTTTGTATTTCATCATATACTATGGTAGTAGTATTGGACTGAATATTATTTGGAGCCACTTCATCCACTTTCAGCGCCATATATCCTGGGCTGGTTCCTTTTATCATAATGATAAAACTGAGGGTAAAGAAAAGTACAGCTCCAATAAAAAGTTTACTATTAGTTCCATTTAAACCTTTTTTCAGTCCATCAACCATATTTTTTAAAAAATCAGGCATAAGGCTATGCTCCTAATCAATATTTGCGTTCCCAAGATTTACCCCGGCTTTTTATCTTCATAAGCCTCATAAGCGTTTATTATCTTCTGCACCAAAGGATGCCTGACCACATCTTCCTTAGTCAAATACTCAAAAGACACCCCGGAAATCGCGCTCAATATTCTTTGGATTTCTATCAACCCCGAAAATTCTTCTTTGGGTAAATCAACCTGGGTGATATCACCAGTTATAACCGCTTTAGAGCCAAACCCTAAACGAGTAAGAAACATTTTCATTTGCTGAGGGGTAGTGTTCTGGGCTTCATCTAATATAATAAAAGCGTCATTTAACGTACGCCCCCGCATATAAGCCAGCGGAGCTATTTCAATAATATTTTTGTCAAGATACCGTTGAGTCTGCTCAACGCCCAGTATATCAAACAATCCGTCATAAAGAGGCCTAAGATACGGATTTATTTTCTCTATAAAATCTCCCGGCAAAAAACCCAGCTTCTCTCCGGCTTCCACCGCCGGCCGCACCAGTACGATCCTTTGCACGACACGGTTTTTAAGCGCTAATACCGCCATCACTACCGCCAGATAAGTCTTACCAGTCCCAGCCGGGCCAATGCCAAATACCACATCGTCTTTCCGCATAGCTTGTATATAACGTTTCTGCCCTAAGGTCCTAGCTTTAATGGGCTTTCCTCTGGCTGAGCTAAGTATGGTATCCGAAACTATATCTTGGTGCCTGCTTTTATCACCCTGTTCAGTAAGCCCAGTTATATAATTAATATCATTGATATTTAAACTGTGTTCTATAGTTACTCTTTCTATTAACCGGTTCACTAAATTCTCCGCAAAAGAAACTTCGTTTTTATCTCCTTTGATGGTTATTTCACCGCCGCGAGCAAATATTTCAGCCGGAACCACCGATCTTAAATAACGAAAATTTTCATCCTCATTGCCAAAAAAAATAGCCGCAAGACCATTATCTTCAATAACAATCTTACTTTCCATGTTCTCCAAGCACAGTCCTCCCAGCAGCAATACTCTTCTGCCAGCTATTATACCATAAGACCGAACGCAATGCATTACGTTCATTGGGAGCACACGCGGATGATCTGCCCGGTATTTTCATAGCGTACTTCATTATCGGGTTCACCGTTCGCCGCTCACAATCGTAGCCAAGATCATGAAA
>JAISDD010000271.1 GCA_031265005.1 Syntrophomonadaceae bacterium
ATTCCTATAAAACGTTCAATGCTTCCGTAAATTGCCCGGTGAATCATAACCGGGCGATGTTTTTCCCCATCTTCCCCTATATAATTTAAATCAAACCTTTCCGGCATTTGAAAATCTAATTGAATGGTTCCGCACTGCCAGGTCCTATCCAAAGAATCCTGTAAGTGAAAATCTATCTTAGGCCCATAGAAAGCCCCGTCTCCAGGGTTTATTTTAAAAATTATCCCTTTTTCCTGTAGGGCGCTTATCAAAGCCGAAGTCGCCGTTTCCCAATCTTCATCCGAACCCATGGAATTTTCCGGTTTGGTCGATACTTCAATCGCGTATGAAAACCCGAAAATCTTATAGAACTTATCCACCAGCTCTACTACCCCTTTTATTTCCGTAATAATCTGGGATGGCAGCATAAATATATGCGCGTCGTCTTGCGTAAAGGCCCGGACTCTCATAAGCCCATGCAGCACTCCCGACTTTTCGTGCCGGTGTACTAAACCCATTTCCGCGATACGCAACGGCAGCTCTTTGTAGCTGTGGGTCCCCTGTTTATAGACCAGCATACCCCCCGGACAATTCATAGGTTTTACCGCGTACTCTTTTTCATCTATATTAGTAAAATACATATTATCGTGATAGTGGTCCCAGTGTCCTGATTGCTCCCACAACTGCTGCTGTAAAATTATGGGAGTGCGTATTTCATGATACCCGGCCTTGGTATGCTCCTCGCGCCAGAATCTCTCCAACTCGTTGCGGATAATCATGCCTTTAGGCAGGAAAAAAGGAAATCCCGGTCCTTCATCCAAAACCGTAAAAAGCTCCAATTCCCGTCCTATGCGCCGGTGATCCCTTTTTTTTGCTTCTTCCAACTTAAACAGATAATCATCCAGCTGGCTTTTCTTAGGGAACGCCGTGGCGTAAATCCTTTGCAGCATGGGGTTACGTTCATCGCCGCGCCAGTAAGCTCCGGCCAGATTCATCAACTTATACGCTTTCACGCGTCCGGTCGAAGGCAGATGAGGTCCGGCGCACAAATCAACAAATTCTTCCTGTTTATACATGGAAATCACCGCGTCGTCAGGTAGATCATCGATCAATTCAACCTTATATATTTCTCCGCGCTCCTGAAAAAAACGTCTGGCTTCTTCTTTTGACACTTCCATGCGTATTATCGGATAATCAGCCTTAATTATCTTATTCATTTCCTCTTCGATCACGGCAAAGTCGTCAGGAGACCACGCTCTCCCGTTATCAAAATCATAATAAAATCCCTTGTCTATAAAGGGGCCTATAGCCAGCTTAGAAGCAGGCCACAGCCGTTTTACCGCCTGCGCCATTATATGAGAAGCGCTGTGCCGGTAAACATTTAATGCCTGCGCGTCTTCCAAAGTCAGGAATTCAACTTGCGCGTCCTTACGCAATATGCCGGTCAAATCTTCCAGTACGCCGTCCACTAAAGCGACTGCCGCCGTTTTCGCTAATTTGGCCCCGATATTTTCCGCTACCCGCGTTAAAGAAACGCCTTCTTCGTATTCACGCTGCTTTCCGTCTTTAAAAGTGATTGTAAGCATTAAACCATCCTTTCCGTTTTAGACAAGGCTAATGGGACCATAACCCCAAAAACAATACTTGTATCAACCCGATCACTAACCCTAAAACTCCGCCTATGATTTCTATAAACTTTATTTCCCGGCTTGAGGCGCTGATCACTAAATCTTCCAGCGCGCCCAGCTCCGACTCCGCGATTTTCTTCTCGATCATGCCGCTGATAGGGTGTTCTGTTTCTATATATTCCCTGCCGCGGTCTAAAATTTGTCCCAGCATTTTTTCCGTTTCCTGCTTGAGGATTTTCTCTATAGAATCTCCCCATATTTTTCCCAAGCTGTTCGCTAAAACTTTGGGCAGCATTTTGTCGATGCGGCAGCGCAGCAACGAAACCAGCCCACCGGTAATCTTTTCTTTAACTGCCGGATCGCTGAAAGTTTCATAAATATCGTCCGCCGACAATAGCTGCTCTTCTATCAATTTACCTATGCTAGCCGCCAGCTCCTTTTGCCTTTTAGGAAGCAGCCCCTGAAAATTAAATCCTAAAAAATGGTGCGCTTCGCGCGGCCAAAAAAGCATTCTTACCGCTACCACATTTGTCAGATAACCGATAACAGCACATGTCAGCGGAATAATAACCCAACGCTCCATACTGTCACCCTGCTCATTGTTTCTAAAGACTATAGCAGATTTTTTTAACAAGGGCAAGTAGGAGGACGTGGAATCATCCGCTGGTATTTTTTAATAGGTGAGCTATTTATCTTCTGATACTAAAGAAATTTTTTGATAGGCCAGGCATTTTTCACACCCGTTACATTCGCTGACACGGCCAGAAAAAATATTGCGGATAAGATCAGTCCATTGATTATTTTTGCCGTTAGCCGCGTGGTGTATGACTATCCGGCGCGGGGCCAGGGCGAGCAGGATACTAACTAAAGCGTCGCCCAGATCTGTTTGCTTCAGCAGGGTCTTTTTCTGATAACCGCCCGCCGGCTCTTCTTTTATTTCCTGCCCCTGGGCGTTCCAGATGTAAAATTTGTTCCTGCCCGTTATGAGCAGATTTATTTCATTAAATTCAGGTATCTGCTGTTCCGCAAAATAATGAAGCAGGCTGATGAATTCGTAATACTCCGCTTTCCCGGTAAACTCTTTTTGCGCGGTATTCGCCGCCCGCTTTATTTCCGCCGTGAAATCCCGCATACCAAACTGCATATAGCCTTCCAGGTGCATATAATTATTAGTTTGCATATACGTTATGATATTTTCGGTCGTCCGGTATTTGCGCCGGTAACTCAAAAGCAAAGCTATGCCGTCATTCTGCTCCGCGTTATCGACAATTCCTAAAGTCTTATTAAAAATATTTTTTTTACTTTTCGGGGCCAGCTTTTTATAATTCTTATTTATTTCTTTCCATATTAACTGTTCCTTAAATTCTTCCAGTATATATTCAGCTAAATTTTCCGCCAGCAAGCGTTTCATTACTTGCAGCACATCCTCAAAGCTCCAAAAATCAGCCGCCGCGTTATCTTGAAGGCCCACTTTTACCTTATGGAGATTTTGTTCCGCGCTGTAAAAATTATTTATATCCAGGCCGTATCGCTTTTCTTCGATCCAGCGTAAACTCTCTTTAAGCTCAAAAACTAACCTCTCGTTGTCCCTGCTGGTTCCAATCACGAATTCATAAGTCATAATTGGCCTCCCGGAAAATATTTAATTTATTATATGTCAGCCGCAAAATCCTTATTCAAGTTTCAAGCGCGCAAAATAATCAAAAATTACGCGCAATTTGGCGTCAGAGCCTTTCCTCATGAAA
>JAISDD010000272.1 GCA_031265005.1 Syntrophomonadaceae bacterium
GGAGCCGCTATGGATTTTGATGTAGTCTCGGCCCAAGCCGCTGAGCGATTTGCCGCTTGCCGGAAGCTGCTCATCGCCCATGGAGATGAGCAGCTTCCGGTAAGCGATTATCACGACACTGATAGGCTCACAATGTATGGGTATGCGCGTTGGCGAAATCACGGAAAAGACGCATCTCTCTCGCCCCGCTGTTTCACACCATCTGCGCGTCTTGCTCGACGCGGAAGTTATTGGCGTGACCCCTGAAGGTACAAAGAACTTCTATTGGCTCAAACTGGGCGGCGCGTGGAGCGAATTGGTGGCGATGATTAACCATATTGAGGAACTCCGAAAGGAATGTGAGGAAGGATAATGCAGTACCGGATTGATTCAAAATCGGGGAACAAGCTGTCCGTGCTTGGATTCGGCTGTATGCGGTTCCCGCGCGGCATTAACATCGACTTTGCCAAGAGCGAAAAGCTCGTTTTGGAAGCCATCGACAAGGGCGTGAACTACTTCGATACTGCTTACATTTACGGCGGCAGTGAGGACACGCTCGGCAAAATCCTGCATAAGAACGCTGTTCGTGAGAAGATTTTTCTCGCCACAAAGCTGCCTCACGGCAAATGCAAAAGCTATGAGGATTTTGACAAATACTTCAACGAACAACTGAAGCGTCTGCAAACGGATCACATCGACTATTATTTGATTCATAATGTATCCGAGATGGATGATTGGCAGGCGGTCGTTGATATTGGAATTGAAAGATGGCTTGCCGAAAAGAAAGCGGGCGGGCAAATCAGCAACATCGGGTTTTCGTTCCACGGCCCCCAGGCGGTCTTTTTGGAGCTTTTGGACGCGTATCCGTGGGAGTTCTGTCAAATCCAGTATAATTACATGAACGAAAACTATCAAGCGGGGAAAATTGGGCTGCAAAAAGCCTCTGACAAAGGCTTGGCCGTCATCATTATGGAGCCTTTGCTGGGCGGACGGCTTGCGGGCGGCGTACCGAAAAGGGCGGAGCATCTGTTCAAAAGCGCCAACCCCGACATTACCCCCGCTGCTTGGGCGATGAAATGGCTGTGGAATCAGCCGGAAGTGACGGTAGTGCTGTCGGGAATGAACGCCTTTGAACAAATCGCGGACAACTTGCAAACGGCTGAAAATTCGGATATTGGCGCTCTTACTGACAATGAACTTGCGGTTATCGAAAAAGTCCAAGCCATATTTAAGGAAAGCTACAAAGTGTCTTGCACGGGTTGCAACTACTGTATGCCTTGTTCGCACAATGTCAATATTCCCGGCTGTTTTGCGGCGTACAACGCCAGTTACGCGAACGGCTTTGTGACGGGGATGCAACAATATCTCACAAGTACGAACGCGCTCCATTCGTCGGGCGGTATGCGTGTGAGCAACTGCGCAAAATGCGGCGCTTGTGAGAAAAAATGTCCGCAGCATATCAAAATAACGGCTGAACTGGGGCAAGTCCGAAAACGTTTAGAACCGTTATGGATCAGAGTACTGCTGGGGATAATGCGGAAATCAACAGGAAGGAAAAAATGACTATATTCTATTTTCACATCGGCCGGCGGCAGCCTGGCTGTGCCCAAAGGCGACCGGCAGTATCCCGGTGTGCCGCTTAATGAAATTATTTCAAGCCAATAATAAAACATAGGAAACGAGGTGGTCATTTATGATTCGTAATAACAAACTCGGATTTGGCATGATGCGCCTGCCCGTTACCAATCCCTCTGACGCCGCGTCCGTCGACTTTGCCCAACTAGAAGAGATGGCGGATTTGTTTATCGCGTCCGGTTTTACATACTTCGACTCGGCGTATATCTACCACGGAGGCATGAGCGATGTAGCTATTAAGAAAACCCTGATAGAGCGGTATGACCGCGACGCCTTTACCTTGGCGAACAAGATGCCGACGTTCATGGTCTCCGCCGCGTCTGATTTTGACCGTTATTTCTCGGAGCAGGCAGAGCGAACGGGCGCTGATTACTTTGACTATTACCTGCTGCACGACCTCGACGAGAACAACTATGCAAATATGCGGCGGCATGGCGGTTTTGAATATGTCCGCAAACTCAAAGAGCAGGGCAGGGCAAAATGCATCGGCTTTTCTTTCCACGACAAAGCGGAGGTGCTGGACAAAATACTTACCGAACATCCCGAAATGGAATATGTGCAGCTGCAAATCAATTACGTTGATTGGGAGTCGCCCGCCATAGAATCTCGAAAATGTTACGAAACTGCCGTGAAGCATGGTAAGCCGGTCATTGTGATGGAACCGCTCAAAGGCGGCGCGCTCGTAAACATTCCCGCGGAAGCCGAGAAGATTCTGAAAGCGGCGCGGCCGTCCCTTTCCGCCGCCTCTTGGGGAATACGATTCGCGGCTTCTTTGCCGGGTGTCATTATGGTGCTTTCAGGAATGAGTACGCTCGGCCAAGTCAAAAATAATGTCAGCATTATGAAAGAGTTTCAGGCGCTGACTGAGCCGGAGAAAGAAGTGATTGAACAAGTTCGGGAAATAATCGCCGCCGCCACCGCCGTTCCCTGCACGGATTGCCGCTACTGCGCGGACAGTTGCCCGCAGTCTATTCCCATCCCGGATTATTTTTCCCTGTACAACAGCCACAGGTTGTTTGGGTTCAATCCGATTATTCACAACTACTACCGGAACCTCACGTTGGAATACGGCAAAGCCTCCGATTGCGTAACGTGCGGACAATGCGCCGAGCGCTGCCCGCAGCATATCGAAATACCGGAGGAACTGGTAGAAGTCGCAAAGACTTTTGAGTAATAAGCGGGAAAGGAGCGCCTCTACACCCTCTCCTTAAAACAGCGTCTGCAAAACATGGGAGGCAATTAAACTTGCAATCTTCAATTGCGAAAATTGTTTGGAAAAAATATTGCGTATTAGGATTAGTAACTGTTAGAATATGCTACAAGAGAAGGGAATGTTATCCGGTGGTTGGGCTCAGCGTAAGGAGAAAAACGGTGTTTGGCGATACCGGCTAAGCCGGCCGGGCATGGTGTGTCAGTTTAATGAACAGGCGCCTTTAATTTTAAGTTTACATACGTTGGGGGCGTATTGAGAAACGACGGTGCGAACGTGTACACTGAGGAATACTGCGGGATTAAATACGAGCGATTATGAAGGGGGTTGGCGCGGTGATGATTAAAAATACTGATGTGGATATTCACCAGCTGGTAAGGTCCTTGGTAGATAGCTATCGTGAAGAGGAAGAAATAATAAAATTACAAGCTGAGAATAAAATTAATTCTAAAATTATAGTGGATATTGTCGAAAACCTTCGTTGTTTGATCTTTGCGGGATATTTCGGCCCCAAAAGGCTGAAAAGCGAGTCTATGGAGTATTATGCGGGGGAATTACTGGAGTATTTGAGTTATAATTTGCAGAAACAAATAGCCAAGGCTCTGCGTAATCAAAAAGATGCGGTTGAAAATGAAATTGAATTCAAAAACAGGGCGCAAGCTGTTACCTATGCTTTTCTGAAACGTATACCGGAAGTCCGTAAATTGCTGGCGGCCGACGTGGTAGCCGCTTTTGACGGAGATCCGGCTGCTTACAGTAAAGATGAAATCATCTTGTGCTATCCTAGTATTTTTGCCATAATGGTCAGCCGGCTGGCGCATGAGCTATATTTGCTGAAGGTGCCGCTTATTCCTAGGATGATGACCGAACACGCGCACAGCATCACTGGTATTGATATTCATCCGGGCGCGACTATCGGGCATCACTTTTTCATAGATCACGGTACGGGCATTGTCGTGGGCGAAACTACGATTATTGGCAATCATGTTAAAATATATCAGGGAGTGACTTTAGGAGCGCTGTCTACCAGGGGCGGGCAGGGGCTAAAAGGAGTAAAGCGCCATCCTACTATTGAAGACAACGTTACTATTTATTCAGGAGCATCTATATTCGGGGGCGGGACCGTTATAGGCGAGGGAGTGGTCATTGGCTCCAACGCATTCATAACTAAAAGCGTACCGGGACAAACCCGCGTCAGTATTAAAAATCCCGAGCTTCAATATTTGAGTGATCAGGAAGCGCATAAGGAGGAGTTTTGGGATTTTATGATTTAACTGACCTTTATCCGGTTGTGTTAACGCAAAATGAACTATGTTATAATTCATTTTGTAGGAGGAGTGACAAGTGGATTTAGTACAGATAGACGTATTATATGATCGTGACGATATTAAAAATAAGGTTCAGTTGCTTGGTAAGAGGATTTCCGAAGATTATGCGGGTTGTGAATTGCTGGTGGTGGGCATATTAAAGGGCGCTTTTATTTTTATGGCTGATTTGGTCAGAGAAATAACGATTCCTTTGGAAATAGACTTTATGGATGTGACAAGCTATGGACTTTCGACTTCTTCATCGGGAGAAGTGCGTATAATAAAGGATTTGGAATATTCGGTACAGGATAAGGATGTTTTGATCATAGAAGATATTGTTGATACCGGGCTTACTTTGAAGCATATCACCGAGATTTTAAAGACCAGAAACCCTAAAAGTATCAAAATATGCTGTCTGCTTGATAAACCGTCCCGAAGAAAAGTAAATATTGCGGCGGATTATGTCGGATATTCTATACCGGATAGGTTTGTGGTTGGATATGGGCTGGACTATGCCGAGCAATACCGTAATTATCCGGAAGTGTGCATTATTAAGCCGTTTAAAGGAACTAACGCGCAGTAAAGTTTTCATACATAGATGTATATAGATGTATTTAAAAACCATTTAGAATTTTTAATTTAATGCGTTTGGTTTTTCGTTTTTCACTGTACTGTACGAGGGCGGCATACCGCGCCAGGCACCAGCCAGCTTGGCCCGATGCGCGCCCCTCTTTTTTATAGCAAATCCTTCAAATACAAGATGAAACCGGCCCCTAATCCCGGTTGGGATTATAGAGGCCGGATTATCGTCTAATGGTGGAGAATAGGGGGCTCGAACCCCTGACCTCCGCATTGCGAACGCGGCGCTCTCCCAGCTGAGCTAATTCCCCCAATCAAACAAATCAATTATATCACATTATCGTTTTTAAACACACTTTAAATTTTATAATCATGGCGCTGCTATTTTCTGATATAATGAAGTTCAGCGTGAAGCGTTTGAATATGAATGAACAAATACTGCCATTACTTATATATTGGTTAATTTTACAATGTAATCCGAATGAAAGTCTGAACTGCTAAATGTGTATTATTATATATTACGGTTGTTTAACAAAAAAGTGTAAAATTAGTTTTGCGGTTAGGGGATAAGGAATTTAAAAGCGATGAGTAAACATATGAAAGTTTTTAAAAAGGCTATTATTTTTTTAGCAGTGTTCGTAGCTGCGTTTACTGGCGGTATACTTTTAGCCAATGTTATGGGGGTTATTAATTTAAGCTTGGACGACGAAAGCGTTATCACTAAAATTGACGCGGGCCGTAAGGTCAATGTGTTGATCATGGGCATCGACGCGCGTTCAGTTAAAGAAAACTCCAGAAGCGATACGATGATTTTCGCCAGTGTGGATACTGAACAAAAGAAACCGGTTTTGATCTGGATACCCCGGGATACCAGAATCGCGCTTTCCAATAAAAGGAATATTAAAATAAACAGCCTGAATTTTACCGACGGCCCGGAAGAGGCCTGCAAAGAAGTGGGTAAAATTTTAAACACTAATGTGGATTATTACGTTATAATCAATTTCAGCGGTTTTGCCAAGATAATCGATACCTTAGGCGGCGTGGATATTGATGTGGAAACTAATATGCGCCATTATGACCCTGATTATCCGCAGCTCAATATTAATTTATCGGCTGGTTTGCAGCATTTGAACGGCAACGATGCTCTGAATTATGTGCGTTACCGCGACAATGCTACAGCTGACATCGGGCGCACTCAGAGACAGGCGAAGTTTGTGAAAGCGGTCATTGAGCAGGCTTTAAAGACCAGCACTATATTGAAATTGCCGGAAATCATTCCGCAGATCGCTGAAAACATACGTTCTAATATACCTTTGACGGAGCTGGTTTATTTGGCGACGGTCGCCAAGAATTTTGACAGCGGCAGTGTGGTTACGCAAACTTTGCCCGGGTATTCTTTCACAGCTTCTGATGGGGGCAGTTACTGGGAAATCAATAAAGACATCGCTGCTACTATGATTGCTGATTTAATGAATGACAAAACTTATGACATTTTTAACGCTCCGCCCAAACCAGCGTCGCAGCAGCCGGCTGTGGTAACCGCGGCGCCTTCTACTGTTAAAGAGGATGGGAACGCTCAGCAGTCCGAGAAAGACGATTCTCGTTTGCTAAATGGTGAAGAGAATAAGGAACAAGACGTCAACATTGTAATAAGTGATGATGTAGATGAAGGGGCTTGGGCAGACGATAGAAACAAAGTTGATGATAAAGATAAAACAGCGGGTCTCGACAGCGGTACGGAAAGAAACGCCCCTAATAATAACAGCGGCGTCAACGGCAATAATGATTCTGGTGTTAACGAAAAGGAAACAAACAACAATAGCGGCGAAGATAGTAACACAGACGACAAACCGCCGCTAAGAGAAAACAACGATACTAAAATCAATTTAGATGAAATAAAAATCTGACAACAAAACAGGACTTAAGTGCAAATATGCTATGACTTAACTCCCTTTTTGAGAAAAAACTATAACTTTGTAGGATGTTGATACGATATAATATATATACACTCACCACTTTCCGGGAGACTTCTCCCGGTTTTCCTTTTTTTATTCTATCGTTATAAATTCTGAAAAACATTAATGTAATTTGTTATTTAAATAATATTGGGCTGACATAAAATAAATAAACTTTATCATACGCTCAGTTATTCGGCTGTTTCTGGATGGTATAAGATTAATAAAATATTTAGATTTTTCAATAAAGCAGGGCAATAACAAAAATATCCGCTGTATATGACAAATTTCAGAATTTTCAACCGTTGCCATACAAACGAATAACGTGCGACTACATATTTTCCCTGGTTTATATCATTATATAATATGTTCAAAAAAAAACGCTTCTGTTACGAGATATGAATGCCGAGACTTATATTAATTTAGCGGTGAATATGACAAAATTTAGAGATTCACTGTCTTAATTGCTCCCGGCATCCGACCGCTCATGAACTGCGTCATCATAAAGATGAGACCAATAAAAAGAATTATAAAAAACGTTTAATAGATTAATTAATGTTATGCCTATCAACGAATTCTGACGTAATAGCAATAGCGTCCGCTATACAGACTCCGTTGCTTTTGGCCGTCCAGACTTTGCCGTGAGAATCGATATACAATTCTTCGCCTTTTTCCAAAGCTTTAAGAATTGCGTCATGATCTTTCAGTGTCAATCCTTTCATTTTGTACGCATCGAATTTTTTCATATAGTCTGCCTCCTTTTGTATTGTGATATGACGGTCGATAATAGGTTTCGGCCCAACGATCTTTAAAGCGTTTTAACTAGACTGAAGAAGAAATCGTAAAAAAATCAGCGTTTTGCAATCAGAGAAAAAATTTCCGCCGGGTTGCTGAAAAAGCTAAAACTTTTTTCCGTTTTTACAGTATAGTTAACTTGCAAATTTATTATAACATATTGCAGTGTAACTGGTTAAAAATATTTATAAAAATAGAGGCGCTTTGAATTTCTATTTATGAAATTTTCAAAATTTTAATAAAGCGCTTGACAAATATCTCGAACACTAGTATATTTTAATAAAGTACAGGACATATTAGACCGGTACAAGAATGAAGGAGGATAAATCATGAATGAAACCAAGAAAATTTTAACAGATCAGCTTATGCGTTTGCAGACGCTCATGCATCGCTGCCATCATCAAAAATGGGGCGGCGCACATGCTTTCAGAAACCCGCACAGAGGACAGGGGCGCGTACTGTCTATCCTCAAGCTACAGGCGGAGATCAGCCAGAAAGAAATTGGCTATTTGCTTGATTTAAGCAAGCAAGCGTTGGCGGAATTGCTTACAAAACTTGAAAAAGCCGGATATATCGCGCGCTCACAATCTGAAAAAGACCGCCGCTCATATCTCATTAAACTCACAGAGGCGGGACGTGAAGCGGTTTCTGATGAAAACGCCGAAAAGGATGATGATAGCTCCGCCATGGGTTTCGATTGCCTGAATGAAGAGGAACAGCGTAATTTTAGCGACTATTTGGCTCGCGTTATCACAGAACTTGAAGAAAAACTCGGCATATCGGACGAAGGGAACGACTATGCGGAGTTCTACAGGGAGCGTTTCTTTGCCAAACACGGATGCTATGGACACAGTATGCCATGGGGACATCGTCTGAAACACAAAAATGATTGAATTTTAATATTTTTAAGGTAATATTCGCTTGATAAATGCCGTCAAAAATTCTGCTTGAAATCACGTAAAAAACATAATAACATATAAAAGGTGCCAGGTGTTGATGGAAAAATAAAAGTAATATCAGGCCTGAGCATAAGGAAAGAAAGCAGGCTTCCAGACCGTGTGTTGCTTGGATTACGCCAATCTTACAAAAATGTAGGGTTGGCGTAACGTTGTTCTATAGTTACGCGGAATAAAGAAAGCCATCATTAGGTTATTCTATAATTTAAAGGAGGAATTATCATAGCGGCGATATTACAAGCTGATGATATAAAAAAATATTATGGAAATAAGAGCAATTTGACTAAAGCGCTGGATGGCATTGGTTTTACGGTCGAGTTCGGCGAGTTTGCGGGAATTATGGGCGCTTCCGGCAGCGGAAAAACTACTCTGCTCAACTGTATTTCCGCCATTGACACGCCCACTTCCGGACAAATCCTGATCAACGGCAGGGATATAACGGCGATGAAGCAAAGGGAGCTTTCCCGCTTCCGGCGTGAAGAGCTGGG
>JAISDD010000274.1 GCA_031265005.1 Syntrophomonadaceae bacterium
CCTGCCAACACAGATAGTATTCCTAGTATAATTAAAACAAGAAATCTAATTCTATAATCCATTTTTTCGCTCACTATTCATTCGTCGTTTTTTTGTTGGCTTTTATACTGTTCTGGGTGTAGCATTTTATATACATCCATAGTTGTTTCCATATATTCCTGCAATCCCCCATCCGCCAACTTTTGAGACTGGTTCTGGTGATGGCGTCCTTGCTACGAATAACGCAGTCTACGAAGACCGGAGCCAACTTATCGCGTACATCTTTCAATTATCATACTAGGCAGCAGGGTTTTTATGCAAGTGTAACTTAATCCGTGAATAAACGCTTTATAAAATGCTTAGGATTATCTAAAAATTGTTTTGTCAGCTGATAATGCTCACAGGTTTCGTACTCAACTGGCTCAATACCATTTTCTGTTATCTGATATATAGTAGCACCCGGAAAAGCGAGCAGAATGGCAGAGTGAGTAGCAATGATAAACTGAGAATTATTTTTAACCAATCTGTTTATTTCAGCCAGCAATGTAAATTGTCTTAATGGGGATAAAGCAGATTCCGGCTCATCTAACATGTAAAGGCCATTACCTCGGAAACGGTTTTGAACTAGTGATAGAAAACTTTCCCCATGAGACTGTTCATGCAAAGATTTTTTTCCATAACCGCCAACCCCTAAATCATCTACTTGCGAAGCAACATTATAAAAACTCTCAGCCCTTAGAAAAAATCCGTCTTTTTCGTATGCTTTTTTTACAATTGTCATGTACTGATGTAAATTTGATACTGTTTGCTTGGTGGAAAAATTAAAATTTTTAGAACCTCCTTCCCCATTGTAGCCGGCACAAACTGCAATGGCTTCAATCAAAGTTGATTTGCCGGTTCCATTTTCACCCACCAGAAACGTAACATCTTGCCTGAAACTTAATTTTTTGGCCTTGTTAAGATATTTTACTACCGCAAGTGATGAAATATAGGTGTTATCGTCACAAATAGTCATTTTTATATCTTGAATATAATAATTGTCCATATAAATGTCACTCCATAAAATAACTTAACTTAGTCTTATTCCCGCCTTTTTGCCTGACAAGAAACCCTCGCCGGTTTGGCTAAAAATTTATTTCCTCGAGCAAATAATATCATGTAAAAATATTAACATACGCGGCATGAAAAATCATATTATATATATTAAACAAGTATAAACGCCCGTTTGGGCGGACGCAGGGCCTGTATGTACCCTATCTGAATCTGGCGAAGAAGGGGATTATCCTCAAACCATCAACCAGCGTTGCGCCTTCGCCGTCCGAAGTGCCTGTGAAGATATTTTGCTCATTGCTCAAATAGTATGGTTGCAAAGTGGTTTCGGCAGGGAGCGAGCGGTCAAGCGGCACCAGGTATTTATAAGTTGTGATATCAATTTCCTGGGCGCCGAATTTGTCCCGCCTTGTATCAGTCGCAACAGTGAATATCGTCCCGTCAAACTGATAATCCGTGATAATCGGGTCGCCCTCAACAGTATATTCCATCGTCCGCATAAATGCCGATACCCCGTCAAACACGTTCTCATAAAAAACATCTACTGCTGTCTGATTATAAATCTCCGCGCCGTGAATATTGACATACACGCCATCCGCGGCTGCCGTTTCTTTGCTGTAATCAAGCGGCAAATCGACAAGAGGCAATGAAGCCGCGAGTTCCCGCGCTTCGTCAAGTGTAGTGGTGGCAGGCGGGTTCTGGGTGAACACCGCCGTTGCCGTCGCTTCAAAGTCGTTTTGAAAATCCTCCCACGTAAGACCAATGTTTCCGATAAACTCGGCAATGTTCTCCTTGCTGTAGGTATACCGCTCTGTGTAAGCCGCCTTATCGAGTTCCGCGCCGCTCGGAGTGTCACGGAGCGCAAAATTGACTTCCCGCAAGTTATCAATCAAGGCGAACAGTAACGCGGCGTTATTTTGCGTTATAGTGATATTCCTCTCTGAGCCTATATGCTCATAATATACCGTCAGCGTATAAGGGGTATATCCTGTCCCGTAGTCATCGCCTATGGAGAAAAAACGCTGTGTCAATTCCGCGTCAAGCGGCGGCAGAGCGCCTACAATTTTCCCAACCGCGCTGTTGTTGCCGACATAGGGCGTCCTCAATGCGGATAATTCGCTAAATGAGCTAACCTTATTAAACGAGATGACCTCATTAGGGTTCGGATAAGGCGGACTGCTTTCCGCGATCACCCACACCAAGCTATCATCGCCGTCGTGATAGACAAAACGCACTGTTGCGGATAAACGCCCTTCTTTATGTATGTATTCGACATAACGCAGGCGCTGTTCCCTATCTTGCCAGCCGCGGCTTCCTTCACCAAAAAAAGCGGTCACGTCCTCGATCGTATGCCAAGTGTAGGATGGATAAGCGACAGACATTCCATTATCTTTGGTGATGGACGTGACAAGCGCGCCGAAAACCACATTGACATGCATTTTTGTGATAATTCCAGTATCGGGATTTACACTATAACGCGCCTCTTGAAAATTGTAATCATAGCCGTTTCTGACGTTAAGCGGCGCGGTCGGAGTGAGTACGGCGGTATCAATAATGATCCGGCTGTCTTGCCCAAGCCCAAAGCCATTTACGGTGAAATATTGCAAATCGTAAGCGGTTGTAACCCCGCTCTGCATTCTGTTCGCCGCAAATCCCACTGTCAGCACAGCTACGAGCGCGACGGCGGAAATGATAATTATTCTCGGCCTTTTCTGGAAATTCAGCACGTTTTTCACCCTGTTTTTTACGCCGTCCTCACCGAACGCGAGAGGGCTTAGCCCTACAAGCCGCTTGCCTGTAGAGAGAGCCAAGAGCGCGTTTGAATACGCTGTTTTTACTTCGCCGCCTAATTCTTTCAAAACGCGCTCGTCACAGGACATTTCCATATCCGCGTTGAGCAGAAAGTAAGCGAGCCACACCAGCGGGTTGAACCAATGCACGGCAAGCGCGAGGTACGCCACCGGCTTCACAAGATAATCGCGCCGCTTGATGTGCGTCCGCTCGTGGCACAGGATATACGCAAGGTCTGCTTCCGGCAGTCCAACGGGCAGATAGATTTTGGGGCGAATGAATCCCATTACGAACGGCGAACGGATACGGTCAGTTTCGTAGACATCATCTTTTTTCTTTGTGGCAAAACGGAGTTTCCGCTTTAGGAGCGCGTAAGTGACGACCGCATAAATCAGCATAAAGGACATTCCCACAAGCCATACATACGCGCCGGCAACCGTCCAAACCTGCAGCGGATTTACACTGGCGGCCGGCGTGGCGGCGGGCAAAACCGCGCTTACAGCGTTATTGATAATCGAAACTCCGCTGTCTATGCGCGGCGCGGCCTGCATACCGATGTCAAGCGGTATCGGCGCGGGCTTAAACGGATTAAGGCTAAACACGCTTTCCAACTTGAACGGACAGAGAAGATTGAACAGCGCTATCGCCCACAGAGCGTATGAGAACACCTTCGGGGCGCGGCGCAGAAACAACCGGGCGCCGCAGACCGCGATGATCACGACGCTCGCCGCTATGCTCATATTGAGTATGGATAAGAATATGTCATTCATAGTTATTCTCCTTGCAAACAGGTATCATGATAAAATCACATTTCCGGCAGCAAAAGGCTTCAACGGCGGCGCCGGCCAGAAAGTTTTTATCCAGAACAATATCTTTGCCGTCGTTACGCGGGTGCATCGAAATCTTATGTTTCTTAGGCGTCCAAATAAGCATTTGCCCGCCCTGAATAATGCCGGTCTCCATTTCGCCGCCGCACTTAGGACAGGTCATTTTTTCGTCGCCTCCTTAATCATTCGCTGAATATCTCCTGCCTCAGTCTCCGAGAGCGTCCTGCCTTGCAAAAACGATGCTACGAAAGACGGCACCGACCCGTCGAACATCTTGTTAAGCAAGGTTTCCGTTTCGTATTGCCGCACCTGTTCGCGTTTGACGAGCGCGGTGACGATCGCGTCAACATTCTGTACCAGTCCGCGCCCGGCAAGCCGTTTCAGCATGGTGTAAGTAGTGGATTTCTTCCAACCCAGTTTGCCGGCGCACAGCCTGACAAGTTCCGTCGATTTCACAGGTTCAGCCTCCCAGATAATGCTAATAAACTTAAACTCACCGTCATAGAGTTTGTAATTATCCACAATGCGGCCCCTTTCGCAAAAGTCTAATTCAGTAGACCTTTGTTTTAGTCTACTCTCTTAGACCTCGCTTGTCAATAAAGAAAAGAAAATTTTTTTATGAATTAGGCGTATGCGGCGATTATACGGAAAAGATTAATCACAAGCATAGGAACGATAGTCCTCTAAAGCATGCCACCGTTCCGTCAAACCGCTACCCTAAAAGTTATGGTTCATGATAGTTGACGTTATAAATTTATTTTTATATAATAAAGTTTTGAATGGAGATTATAGTTGCTATAATTTTAAAATTATTTTGTTTTATGAAAGAGGCTGAATTATTATCATGTTAGAAAAAATAAGAAACATTGGGATCATTGCCCACATCGACGCTGGAAAAACTACTACTACGGAAAGAATCCTGTTTTATACCGGTTTAACTCATAAGATAGGGGAAACTCATGACGGAGAAAGCGTCATGGATTATCTGCCTTATGAAAAAGAACGCGGCATTACTGTGACTTCAGCTGCGACCAGATGTCTTTGGAGGGAGTGCAATATTAACATTATTGATACTCCCGGACACGTTGATTTTACTGCCGAGGTAGAAAGAAGTCTACGGATATTAGACGGCGTTGTGGTTATTTTTTGCGGAAAAGGCGGAGTTGAACCGCAGTCGGAAACAGTCTGGCGCCAAGCTGACAAATATCAAATACCTAGAATCGCTTATATTAATAAAATGGACGCTATAGGCGCGAACTTTTTTTCGGTAGTTGAGCAAATCAATAACCGCTTGGGCGCTAATCCGTTAGTTTTGACCCTACCGGCGTTTAAAAATGATGACTTTATAGGTATCATCGATTTGTTGAGTATGCAAATGCTTATTTTTAATGGTACCAGCGGAACTATTATTGATACTGCCCCTATTCCTGGCGAATATGCGGAACAAGCGGAAGAGTGGCGTTTGAAAATGATCGAAGAGATCGCTTCCACCGATGAGGAACTGCTGGAATTGTACAGCAACGATGATCCTATTCCTGTTGATTTGTTGAAAAAAACGATTCGTTCCAATACTTTGGAAGGGCAGATAGTGCCGGTTATTTGCGGAAGCTCATACCGTAATATAGGGGTTCAGCCCATGCTGGATTCTATCGTCGATTATTTACCGTCGCCTTTGGATGTAGTACCGGCCAAAGCCACTGAAAACGGTAAGGAAATCAAATTTGAAGTTGCGCCCGATAAACCTTTCGCCGCTTTAGTATTTAAAATTGTAACTGACCGGCACGTAGGTAAACTGGCTTTTGCCCGGGTTTATTCCGGCAACTTGAAAGCAGGGTCTCATATATACAATAGCAATAAAAACAAGAAAGAGCGAGTGGGGCGCTTGGTAAGAATGCACGCCAATCATCGGGAGGAGCTAGAGGCGGTTTCCGCCGGGGACATCGTGGCCCTTATCGGCTTGAAAGATGTAACTACCGGAGATACTTTATGCGAAGAAGGACGCAGTATTCTTTTGGAGGCCATTGAATTTCCGGAACCGGTAATACAAATATCTATCGAGCCTAAGACACAGTCTGACCAAAGTAAGATTTCTGAGGCTTTAAGCAGGCTATGCGCTGAAGATCCTACATTTAAGCTTTCATATAACAAAGAAACCGGGCAAACATTGATTGCCGGCATGGGGGAATTGCATTTGGAGATTATCACCGAAAGGCTTTCCCGTGAGTTTAAGATAGATTTTAATATCGGGCATCCGGAAGTAGCTTATAAAGAAACTATTACATCTGAAGCTGAGCATAATTTCCGCTACGTCAAACAAACCGGAGGAAAAGGCCAATATGCCCATGTAGTATTAAAAGTAGCGCCGGGCGAAGGGTTTAAATTTACCAGTAATATTGTCGGCGGGGCTATCCCTAAAGAATATATACCGGCCATTCAGGCTGGAGTCAAACAAGCCTTGGAAGACGGAGTTTTAAAAGGCTATCCGGTGGTTGACATTAACGTAACTTTATTAGACGGTTCTTTTCATGAGGTCGATTCCTCAGAAATGGCTTTCAGGACGGCGGCGCTCTTATGTACAAAAGAATGTTTGCGCAAAGCTAATCCGCAATTATTAGAACCGGTCATGAAACTGGAAGTGACCTCTCCAGAAGAATTCACCGGCAATATTATTAACAATATAAATAATCGCCGCGGCAGGCTCCAATCCATGGAGATCATAAACAATACCCAAATAATCAGAGGATTTGTTCCTCTGGCGGAATTATTCGGATATTCAACAGTTTTAAGGTCCAATACTCAAGGAAGGGCCGTATTTTCTATGGAATTTTCCCATTACGAGGAAAATCATAATATCTAAGAAATAAAATTGAACTACGTTAAATGGTGATTTCTCCGAATTCCTGCTGGATACGGTAAAATTTCTGGCGGACGCGTACAATACTTCTTTATGGTTATTGTATAATGTTATATTTTATTTAAGGGGAAAAATAATGTACGTAAGAAGAATTTTGCTTTCAGTGCTGACGCTTTTGTTATTTTTATGCGTAAGCTCAAATCAGGCGCGGGCAGAAGACATTGTCTACTTAGGGGATATTACGTTACACCAGCAATTCGTCAAAGCAAAAATTTTGACGATAGAAGAAAGTGAACCGCAAGCATACAGTACTTGGTCAAGTTCGCTGATAGAACAGCACATCAAAGTCAAAATATTATCAGGCGCTTATAACGGCCAGGAATTGACAGCGCTCAACTCATTGTCCGGTTCTAAAGGAATAGACATAATTGTTGAACCTGGAGATTTGGTGATGGTATGTATACAGGAAGCGGAATCCAACGATGGAAACACTGAAATATACGAAATTTTTATAGCCGATCAATGGCGTAGCAACGCTGTTTTTTGGCTTTTATTCATATTTGCAGTATTGATGGTAGCGATCGGGCGTTTGCAGGGACTTAAATCTTTGCTCGCTTTATGTTTAACAGCTTTAGGTATTTATTATGTCCTGTTACCGGGTTTAGTAGCAGGAAAATCGCCTATATTTTTAACTGTCGCAATCTTAGTAGTAGCCGCTATGCTAACCATGTTTTTTGTCGCTGGCTTCAGCCGTAAAGCGGCAGCGGCTACTCTGGGAATTCTAGGCGGCTTGCTGGCGGCGGCCGTCCTTTCCTATATATTTGGAGATCTGGCGCAGCTGCATGGATTAGCCAGCGAAGAAGAGAGGACCATACTATATTTTGACGAGCTGAGCATAGATATGGAGGGGTTACTTTTTTCAGGCATTATGATCGGAGCGTTAGGCGCTATTATGGATGTAGCCATATCTATTTCTTCCGCTATTACGGAAATAAAGCAGGCTGATCCGGGCAAAACCGCTTATGAACTATTTGTATCAGGCATGAACGTAGGAAAAGATATAATGGGGACCATGGCCAATACCTTGATATTAGCTTATGCTGGAGGAGCATTGCCTTTGCTGATCCTTTTTATAGTTAATGACATGGAGGCGGTCAACATATTAAATTGGGAACTGGTAGTAACAGAATTAGTAAGAGCGCTGGTGGGAAGTATAGCCTTAATACTTTGTGTTCCTATAACCGCCATAGTGGCAGGATTTTTACAGCATAATAAAGCAACGGCTGCTGAAGAATGAACTGAAAATGAAAACGGCGGCGCGGGAATACTTATGTATTTGGTTGTTATACGCGCATGTGAGTAAAATTAGCTTTACATGCCGTTACTTGTATTGGCTCAAAATCTTATCCGCTTCCTGTCGCGTCATATTGCCGGCTTTGACCTGTTCATCGCAAAACACTTTTGCCGCCGCTAAGGCTTCTTCTCTCGTTGCGT
>JAISDD010000275.1 GCA_031265005.1 Syntrophomonadaceae bacterium
AAGTAAACAGCAATTTTTTTCTTAAATCCCCTACTTTTAAAGCTTGCTGCAAAGGATTTATCATTTAAATCACCTCTACCTTGCCCCCAGCGGCAATTATTTTTTCTTCCGCCTGGCGGCTAATTTTATGTGTTTTGACCATGAGTTGCTTTTTCAGTTCACCCTGCCCTAATATCTTTAAGCCGTTAAGTTTTTTCTTAACCAAGCCTAACTCACGCAACAGTTCTAAAGTAATCTCAGCTCCATTATCAAAACCATTTAAATCCTCAATATTGACTATAGCATATTCTTTCTTAAATACGCTATTGCTAAACCCGCGTTTGGGAATGCGTCTTTGCAAAGGCATCTGCCCGCCTTCAAACCCCAGCCTAGTTCCGCCGCCGGATCTCGCTTTTTGCCCTTTATGTCCCCGGGTTGAAGTCTTGCCGTGGCCAGAACCAGTTCCCCGGCCTACTCTTTTAATTTTTTTCGTTGCCCCGGCCGGAGATTTCAATTCATGCAGTTTCATCAATAAACCTCCCTGTTAATCTATTTCTTCCACTTTCAGAAAATGATTAACTTTATTTATTTGCCCTCTTAATTGAGCGCTGTCTTCTCTAATCACTGTCTGATTAAGCTTCCTAAACCCTAAACTTTTGATAGTAGCTCTTTGGGTGGAAGGATAACCAATAAAACTTTTAGTCCAAGTGATCTTTAATTGCTTGGCCACCGATCTCCCTCCTAATAAATTATTTCGTCAACAGTTTTACCACGTTGCCGGGCTACATCTTCAATACGTTTCAAACTATTTAATCCTTGCATAGTAGCATGCACCATGTTATTTGAATTGGAAGACCCCAATGATTTCGTCAATATATCTTTTATCCCCGCAGCTTCCAATACTGCGCGCACCGGCCCTCCGGCAATGACCCCGGTACCTGGGGAAGCCGGTTTCAGCAAAACCGCTCCTGCTCCAAAGCGTCCGATAATCTGATGGGGGATAGTTCTTTCATCAATCAAAGGAATTTCCTTCATATTTTTCTTAGCGTTTTCCATCGCTTTACGAATAGATTCGGGTACTTCATTGGCTTTTCCTTTTCCAGTGCCAACACTTCCTTGCCCGTCTCCCACCACTACTAAAGCGCTGAAACTGAATCTGCGACCGCCTTTAACAACTTTTGCCACTCTCCGTATATTAACAACTTTCTCGATTAATTCCGGGGCCGCCGGTTGTTCTTTGTCAAACATCCTTTTCCTCCTAACTGTTTAAAGCATTTTCTCAAAATTGCAGGCCGCCTTCTCTTGCTGCATCGGCAAAAGCCGCGACATTCCCATGATATTTATAGCCTCCGCGATCAAAAACTACCGCTTTAATTCCTTGAGAAACTGCTTTTTCCGCAATCAAACCGCCTACTTTTTTAGCCGCCTCAGTGTCGGTAGTAGAATTCAAGTTTTTAAAATTTCCGTCATGCGTAGAAGCAGCTACCAAAGTAACTCCTTTTTGGTCATCAATAATCTGGGCATAAATATGTTTCAAACTCTTATAAACACATAAACGCGGCACTTCTCCGGTTCCTGATAATTTTCTTCTGATCCTCTTATGTTTTTCAATCCTAAGCTCATTACGGCTCGTTTTTTTTATCAAAGCTTAACACATCCTTCCTAGTGGATTATTTACTGCCGGCCTTGCCAACTTTGCGGCGAATAACCTCATTCTCATATTTGATACCTTTCCCTTTATAAGGTTCAGGTTTTCTGATAGCCCTGATATGAGCAGCCGTATTTCCCACCAGTTGTTTATCGATCCCTTTTATGTTTATTCTGGTCGGCGCCGGAACTTCAAATTCAATTCCCACCGGCGGATTTATTTCTACCAGATGCGAAAAACCAATATTAATAACCAGTTTACTGCCTTGCATTTGCGCACGGTAACCCACTCCTACTAATTCCAGTTTTTTTTCAAAACCTTGAGTCACTCCTTCGACCATATTGGCCAATAAAGCCCGGCTCAGCCCGTGTAAAGCTCTATGCGCCTTGCTGTCGCTTATTCGTTCTACGATAAGCTGGCTTTCCTCTTGGACTAATTTCACCGCTTCAGTCAGTTTTTGTATCAGCTCTCCTTTTGGCCCCTTTACTTTAACTATATTGTTATTTATCTCAATTACTACATTCTTAGGTACGTTTATTGGTTTCTTGCCAATTCTAGACACTTTTCACCCCTCCACTGCTACCAAATATAACATACTACTTCGCCGCCCAGTTTAGATTTGCGCGCGTTCTTATCTGTCATTAGCCCTCGGGACGTCGATATCACAGCCGTCCCTAATCCTCCCAGCACTTTAGGAATTTCATCTTTTTTCACGTACACACGTAAACCCGGTTTACTTATCCTTTTCAAACCAGTTATGATTTTTTGTTTATTAGCTCCATATTTTAAATAAACTCTAATAATACCTTGCTTGCCGTCTTCAATATATTCAAAATCCTTGATATACCCTTCTTCGTGCATTATCCTCGCAATCGCTATTTTAATCCTGGAACTGGGTATCTCGACGGTCTCATGCATTACCATATTACCGTTTCTAATTCTGGTCAGAAAATCGGCTATAGGGTCAGTCATGGCCATAATAAAACCTCCTTTACCAAATCAAAAACTACCAGCTAGACTTTGTAACCCCAGGAATTTCACCTTTATGCGCTAACTGTCTAAAGCATAACCTGCACATACCGAACTTACGCAAATAAGCTCTGGGTCTGCCACATATCTTACAGCGATTATATTCTCTAACTTCAAACTTTTGTTTGCGTTGCTGTTTAACCACCAATGCTTTTTTAGCCATTGAAAAATTACCTCCTATCTAAATGGCATTCCCATTTTTCTCAACAATTCCCGAGCTTCTTCGTCCGTCTTCGCTGTAGTGATAATTGCCACTTCCAAGCCTCTTATTTTATCGATCTTATCATAGTCAATTTCCGGGAATATAGTTTGTTCCTTGATCCCTAAAGAAAAATTACCGCGCCCATCAAATGCTTGCGGGGATATACCTCTGAAATCGCGAACGCGGGGCAACGCTAAATTGATTAATTTTTCGAGGAAATCATACATTCTTGGTCCGCGCAAAGTTACTTTACAGCCTATAGCCATTCCTTCCCTAAGCTTGAACCCGGCAATGGATTTTTTAGCTCTGGTGACTACAGGTTTTTGGCCTGAAATAACCTTAAGATCGTTAAGCGCTCCATCTAACGCTTTGGGATTTTGGATCGCTTCTCCAACTCCTACATTCAAAACAACCTTTTCAATTTTAGGCACCTGCATTACATTTTTATAATTAAACATATTTACCATTGCTGGCACAATATCGTCTTTGTAACGATTATAAAGCCTTGTCACTCTACTTTTTTCCTCCTTTCCAGAAGTTTATTTATTTCAATATCTCTCCGCATTTTTTACATACTCTTGCTTTTTCATTATTGTCTAAAAATTTTATTCCTACGCGGGTAGGTTTTTTACAATTATCGCATACCAGCATAACATTGGAGCGGTGGAGCGACGCTTCCATGCTCAATATGCCTCCCTGGGGCAAAGAACGGCTGGGTTTCTGATGTTTCTTTATCTTATTAACTCCTTCAACAACTACCCGGTTGGTCGCCGTTATCATTCTCAGTACTTTCCCCTGTTTTCCAGCATCTTTTCCAGTTAAGACTTTGACTGTATCGCCTTTTTTGATACTCAATTTCATTCCCTCCTTATATTAAAGGACTTCCGGAGCTAAGGAAACAATTTTCATAAAATTCTTATCCCTTAATTCTCTGGCTACCGGTCCGAAAATGCGAGTACCTCTAGGGTTATTATTATCATCAATGATCACCGCCGCGTTTTCTGAAAAAGCAATGTAAGAACCGTCAATCCGCCTGATTTCTTTTTTTGTTCTCACCACAACTGCTTTAACTACATCGCCTTTTTTGACGACGCCCCCTGGTGAAGCCTCTTTAACTGACGCTACTATAATATCTCCAACGGTAGCATACCTTCGAGTAGATCCACCCAAAACTTTGATACACAATACCCGCTTAGCTCCGGTATTATCACCTACCTGAAGCATGGTTTCCTGTTGTATCACAGTATAAACCTCCTTCGAGTTAATTAACAATTATTCTAATGATTTAGCTTTTTTCACTATCTCCAACAGCCGCCATCGCTTATCTTTACTCAGCGGCCTGGTTTCCATTATCTTTACTACATCCCCAATTCCAGCTTCATTTTTTTCATCATGGGATTTATATTTTTTGCTGGTCTTTATAGTTTTCTTATAAAGAGGATGCCGTTTTACAGTATCTACCCTAACAGTAATAGTCTTTTCCATTTTATTACTAGTTACCGTTCCTATTTTGACTTTCCTGTTCGCTTGATTTTCCACCACCTTCAGCCCCCTCCTTTTAATTTTCTCCGTTTTCTCTGGCAATTTCTCTTTGTCTCAGAATAGTTTTACACCGGGCTATGTTTTTCCGTACGTCACGAATACGCATATGATTATCTAATTGGCCGGTGGCAAGCTGAAATCTAAGGTTAAACAATTCTTCTTTATAGTTATAAACTTCTTTATGCAATTCCTCGTCGGTCAACTCCCTAATTTTACTGGCTTTCACTTACCTCACCACCCATTTCTTCGCGTTTTATGAATTTGCATTTTATCGGCAGTTTATGTGAAGCCAAACGCATAGCTTCTCTTGCTGTTTCCTCATTTACGCCTGATAATTCGAACATTACTCTGCCTGGCTTAACTACCGCAATCCAATGCTCAGGAGACCCTTTTCCTTTTCCCATCCTAGTTTCAGCTGGTTTTACTGTCAAAGGGCGGTCCGGGAATACTTTGATCCAAAGCTGTCCACCTCTTTTTATATATCTGTTTATCGCAATACGCGCCGCTTCAATTTGACGGTTAGTAAGCCAAACCGCTTCCAAAGCTTGCAAACCAAAATCGCCATAGGTCACTTCATTCCCTTTGTTCGCTTTTCCTTTTAAACTTGGACGATGCTGCTTTCTGTGTTTAACTCTTTTAGGAGTGAGCATTACTGATCGCCCTCCTCTATAATATTCTGTTTGGGCCTATTTTTTGCTTCAGGAAGAATTTCTCCCCGGTTTATCCACGCTTTTACTCCAATTTTTCCATAAGTAGTATTAGCTTCGGCAAATCCATAATCAATATCGGCCCTTAAAGTATGGAGAGGAACTTTTCCTTCCGCATACCATTCAGTTCTAGCTATTTCAGCCCCATTTAAACGTCCTGAAATAGCGATTTTGATTCCTAAGCCCCCTACTCGCATGGTTCTCCCCACCGACTGTTTGATCGCCCTGCGGATAGATATCCTCTTTTCAATCTGTTGAGCTACATTTTCAGCCACTATCTGAGCGTCCAACTCCGGTTTTTTTATTTCTTGAATATTGACATTAACATTCTTATTGGTCATAAGCGTTAACTGCGTTTTTAAACTCTCCACTTCTGTGCCGCCTCGTCCGATGATGATTCCGGGTTTGGCAGTATGAATGGTAACTCTTACCCTATTCCCTGTTCTTTGTATTTCAACTTTGGAAATTCCCGCAGCAAAGAAACGATCTTTTATATAATTTCTGACTTTATAATCTTCGTGAAGAAGGTCACTGTAATCTCTGTCTGCATACCAATTAGAATCCCAATCTCTGATTATGCCTAGCCTAAACCCTTTGGGATGTACCTTATGGCCCACTATTTAGCCTCCTTTTCTTTCAATACTACAGTGATATGGCTGGTTCTATGGCGCATAACATCCGCCCTGCCATAACCTCTAGGCTTCATTCTCTTTAAAGTCGGTCCCTCGTCAATATATATTTCCGAAACATAAAGTATATCTGAGTCCATGTTATAATTATGTTCCGCATTAGCAACCGCTGAATTTAAAACTTTATTTATGAATCTTGCCGGCTTTTTATTTGCGTAACGCAGTATACCTGCCGCTTCGCGGATATTCTTTTTTCTGATTAAGTCCGCTACCTGCCGAGCTTTCAGCGGTGACATTCTAATGTATCGAGCTACGGCTCTTGATTCCATTTACAGCTCTCCTTTCTATCTAGCTCTGCTGGTTTTTTCCGATTTTCCCGCATGTCCTCTGTAAGTGCGCGTGGGAGAAAATTCCCCTAATTTCATCCCTACCATATCTTCCGTAATGTAAACTGGTATATGCTTGCGTCCATCATGGACTGCCAGAGTATGCCCTATCATTTGCGGTAAAATAGTTGATCTGCGCGACCATGTTTTTATAACTTTTTTTTGTTCGCTCTGATTCATATTATCAATTTTCTTTAACAGCTTTTCTTCGCAATAAGGTCCTTTTTTAAGCGACCTTCCCATGGCGGAACCTCCTTTACTTACGTTTTCTCACAATCATTTTATCTGACGATTTCTTCTTGCGGGTTTTTCCTCCTATGGCAATTTTACCCCAAGGCGAAACCGGGTATTTTCTTCCTATAGGCGCTCGTCCTTCTCCTCCGCCGTGAGGATGGTCAACCGGGTTCATAACTGAGCCGCGAACCGTAGGCCTAATTCCTACCCAGCGTGATTTTCCCGCTTTCCCTATCGTTTGATTTTCATAATCCAAATTGCCCACTTGCCCAATAGTAGCGCGGCATGCTATATGAATCAATCTGACTTCACCGGAAGGCAACCGCACATGGGCATAATTACCTTCTTTCGCCATTAGCTGAGCTACCACTCCGGCCGAACGTACCAATTGCCCTCCCTTGCCAGGGCGCAGTTCAACGTTGTGTATTAAAGATCCTACTGGAATATCCTGTAACGGCAAGGTATTCCCAATTTTTATATCCGATTCTTTGCCGGAAACAACTTTATCTCCTACTTTCAGATTGTTAGGAGCTATAATATAAGCCTTGAAACCATCCGCATAATGCAATAACGCTATGTTGGCAGAACGATTGGGATCATATTCTATAGCGGCAACTTTAGCCGGAACATTATCTTTTCTCCTTTTAAAATCAATAATGCGATACAGGCGTTTATGCCCTCCGCCCTTATGTCTGACCGTCAGGCGTCCTTGCGCGTTTCTTCCCGCTTTTCTTTTCAAGGGCGCCGTCAAGCTTTTCTCCGGTTCTGTCTTAGTGATTTCATCAAACGTCAATATGGTCATATGCCTTCTGCTTGGCGTAGTAGGCTTGAACTTTTTTATCCCCAATTGCAAAAACCTCCCTTTAGCAAAGAGTTTATCTGTTTATACATTGTCAAAAATTCTGATTTTCTCACCTGAACGTACTTTGACAATAGCTTTTTTATAATCCGGTTTTTTTCCGATAAAACGACCCATTTTTTTAGGTTTTCCTTTAACATTCATAGTGCTGACTTTTTCCACGTTTACTTTAAAAATCTTCTCTATCGCGTTTTTGATTTCTGTTTTATTGCTGCGTTTACCAACAATGAACGTGTATTTGTTTTCTTCCAGCAAATTCATGGATTTTTCCGTAACCAACGGCCTGATTATTACGTCTCGCAGGTCTTTCATCTGTCAAATACCCCCTCTACCATGGCTACTGCGTCTTTGGTCATCAGCAGAGTATTGTACTTTAATAAATCGTATACATTTATAAATTCCGCTCTTAAGTATTTGACTCCCTGTATATTCCGCGCCGATTTGTCAGTATTATCATTGTTTCCAGTCGTTACTACCAAAGCTGTATTCAATATATTTAAATTATCCAATACCTGCAGCATTAATTTTGTTTTAGGCACTTCAAAAGCTAGACTATCTATTATGACCATACTCTGATCCAAAACTTTACTTGACAGCGCAGAACGCATAGCTAATCTTCTGACTTTTTTCGGTAATTTGTAGGAATAATCCCTGGGTTTAGGCCCAAAAATAATTCCTCCTCCTCTCCATATGGGACTACGCGAGCTTCCAGCTCTCGCCCGCCCGGTACCTTTCTGACGCCAGGGTTTTTTTCCGCCTCCCCTGACTTCCGCCCGTGTTTTAGTAGACGAGGTGCCTAATCTTTTATTAGCCATCTGCATTTTCACAAAATCGTATAAAACAGCATTGTTGGGTTTTATGCCAAAAACATTTTCGCTTAGCTCGATATCCCCAACCTGCGCCCCATTCATATCATATACTGCTAACTTAGGCATTGCTCTTTGCCTCCTTTGCATCGAATTTAAGCCTTAATGGAATTTTTAATGGTGACTAAACCTTTTTTAGGACCAGGGATAGCTCCCTTGATCAGTATCAGGTTTTTGTCCGGATAGACTTTTACTACCTTTAACCCTTGAACTGTAACTCTTTCTCCACCCATATGCCCAGGCATTTTCCTGCCTTTAAAAACTCTTGCCGGCCCCTTAGCTCCTAAGGAACCTGAGCGCCGGTGGTATTTAGAGCCATGTCCCATAGAACCGCGTGAAAAATTGTGCCTTTTGACCCCGCCGGCAAATCCTTTACCTTTAGAAACCCCAATAACATCTACGGTTTCTCCCGGTTCAAAGATATCGGCTTTAATCTCCTGCCCAATCTCATAAGCGCCAACATTTTCTATACGAAATTCACGTATAAAGCGTAATAGTCTGACATTTGCCTTTTTGAAATGCCCTTTCAAGGGTTTGTTGGCTTTTTTTTCTTTCAGGTTGTAAAAACCTACCTGAATAGCTGTATACCCATCATTTTCAATATTTTTTTTCTGTAATACGACGCAAGGTCCAGATTCAA
>JAISDD010000111.1 GCA_031265005.1 Syntrophomonadaceae bacterium
CGGTGAATGTGGATTGGGGTGAAGAATTTATACCCGCTATGCTGGAAGAGTTCAAAAAACAACAGGTGGAAGTAACTTTTTTTGTAACCGGCGTTTGGGCGGAAAAAAACGGCGATTTATTGAAAATCATGAAACAAGCGGGCCACAGTATCCAAAACCACGGTTATAAACATATACATTGTAATATTTTACCGAAAGAAAAAGTTAAAGAACAAATAATCAAGGCCGCGACCGTCATAGAAAGCATAACTGGTGATAAAACCTCGTTTTTTGCCTCTCCTTACGGAGAACAAAATAACATCATAATGGAAGCGGTAACAGAAGTTAATTATGATTTAATTATGTGGAGCATCGACACGATCGACTGGCAAAAGCCTGATCCGTCAATCATTTTAAAACGCGTCAATAATCAGCTTCATAATGACGCTATCATACTTATGCACCCCACGGAATCCACTGTCAAATCTTTGCCGGAGCTATTGCCTGCCATAACTGAACAAGGTTACACCATACTTCCGCTTTATCAGCTTATTATAACGGAAACGGAGTAAAGAATGAAAATAACGACCAAATTGGGGATTTTAGTCTTATCTATATCTCTTTTCTTATTAATTACCATCTGCGAAGCTCAAGCGGCTCCTCGTATAAGCGCCAACTGTTATTGTCTGTTGGATACTGCCAACCGGCAAGTTTTAGCCGGCCAAAATATAGACGCCATACGTCCTATCGCCAGCACCACTAAAATTATGACCGCTATTCTAGCCGCAGAATATTGTAGTAAGGAAGAAATAGCAACTGTCAGCAATCACGCCGCTAAAACTGCCCCTTATACCATGGACCTAAAATCCGGGCAGACGCTTACTATTGAAGAATTGCTTAAAATATCCCTGATGCGTTCAGCCAACGACGCTGCTGTGGTAATAGCCGAACACGTAGCTGGCAGCGAAGAATTTTTTGCCCATCTAATGAATTTAAAAGCTTTCTGCCTAGGGGCGTTGAACACTCATTTCCAAAATTCTTCTGGATTACCGGCTGAGCAGCATTATAGTACCGCTTACGATCTAACGCTTATAAGCAGCTATTCATTACAAAATCCTGAAACCGCCAAATGGATCTCTACGGCTGAAACATATTTCCAGCATCCCTCCAACAAACAGCCTACTAAAATTACCAATACCAATCCTTTATTGCAGACTTATGCTGGCGCGAACGGCGTTAAAACCGGAACTACCGATGCCGCCGGCCCTTGTTTGATCGGCTCCGCCGTTCGAAACCAGCGGCAATTAATTGCCGTTATTTTAAACTCCAGTAATAGGTCCGGCGATTGTAGCAAACTTTTAAATTATGGGTTCGAGCATACGACCGAATATACAGTAATCGACAAAGCGGAATTATTCAAAGAAATATTTTTAAGCGATGGTGAAAACCCTATATTGCAAATTTATCCGTCTAAAAATATAGTCGTTTGGCAGGAAGGCGCGCAACTTAAAGCTCACAAACAAATTGATATGAATTACCAAATCCCTGCTCCGGTCATAGCTGGAGAGAAAATCGGCCGGTTAGATCTTTTTATATATTCCAAGTACATAGGAAGCGTGGATTTGGTAGCCGGCAACAATGTTTATAGACAGCGCCGTCCTTGGTTAAACGCAGTGAAAAATTTGTTGAAAAAGGAATAAACGCCGCCGCATAGAAATAATAACTAACTTAATATTTGGAGGAACAATAATGACCATATGCTGGAATGCAGATAATCGCCCTGTATTGGCAATAGAAAAAATGTCTCACCTGAAATCGGCGGCTATCGGTTTTTTTATTAAACTTGGATCTCGTCATGAAGCGGGCAATTTGGCCGGGGCCAGTCATTTCATAGAACATATGATATTTAAAGGTACCGAAACAAGGAGCGCCCGTGTGATAGCTGAAAGTTTCGAACGCATGGGCGGCCAGCTCAACGCGTTTACTTCAAAAGAATATACTTGTGTTTACGCCCGTATATTAGACGAAGATTTATATGAAGCTCTGGAAATTATTATTGATATGTTAATGAATGCTAAAATATCCGTAAAAGATATGCAAGTGGAAAAAGATGTGGTATTGGAAGAAATAAGCATGTATGAGGATACCCCAGATGAATTGATTCATGATGTTTTCAACCAAAAACTATGGCAAGATCACGCTATGGGAGCGCCTGTACTGGGAAGCACCGATTCGGTCGCCAATTTCGACCGCGAGCAAATTTATGACTTTTATCATCAAAAATACATGCCTTCGAACATGATTATAGCGATAGCCGGCAATGTTGATGAAAGCAAAGTCCGCGATTACATTGAAGAACATTTAGTATGCAACCGTACATATTCCGATACCGGCCAGCAGCCGGCGCTTTTCACAGCTACCTATACCCCTTTTATGCACAGTGTAGCTAAAGACACCGAACAAGTCCAGTTGTGCGTTGGCACTGTCGGCCTTTCATATCATGACGAGCGGCGTTTTACTTTAAACGTACTGAACAGTATTTTGGGCGGCGGCATGAGTTCCCGTTTATTCCAAAGCATCCGGGAAGAATTAGGACTCGCTTATTCCGTTTATTCGGCCCACGCTACTTACAGCGACACCGGTTCTTTTTCCATATCAATAGGAACCAGCCCTAATAAAGTCAATAAATTTTTTGACGCTTTGCAAAAAGAATTAGAAAAATTCGTCATCGATGGCGTTAC